>CARXKP010000013.1:8449-17038 GCA_949096025.1 uncultured Eubacteriales bacterium | reverse complement strand
TATCGATATACCTACACTAAAAGATATAATAAAATTCAAGGAGGCTTCATTGAAAAAGGAAAAAACTTTAAAAAAATCTAAGGCTTCGCTAATTTGGCTTTTAATAGTTGCACTTATTGCTGTTTCTCTTTTACTTTTTTGCCAATTTTATTTTGGTGATGCTATAAGTAGTAAAACCACTTTTTATCCAAACACACATATTAATGGTGTTGATGTTTCAGGACTTACAAAAGCAGAAGCAAATAATATTATTTTAAACAACTTAACTGACAAAAAACAACAAATAAACATTACGCTCAAAAGTGAAGATAAAAAATGGACAATAGATGGCAATGAACTTGGTTTTATTGGGAATATAGAGCCTACTCTTGATAAAGTAATTGCTTATGGACACGAAGGTAATATTTTTACTCAAAAGAAAATTGCTAGCAAAATAAAAAAAGAAGGACTTTATATCAACCTACCTTATGAAGATATTTATGGTGGAATGGAAGCCAAACTTGAAGGAATTATTAGTGAGGTAGAATGTCTGCCTCAGAATAGCAAAATTTGCTTCAATCCAAATAGTGAAATTATGTTTACCGAAAGCGAAGCCACTCTTGGAAAGATAGTAGACAGACAAGCTTTAAAAGAAAGTATTTGCAATACTATTACCAAAACAAGTAGTAGTGAAATAGAAATTCCAATTGTTGATATATTGCCTCAAGAAGAGCTAGAAAGCCTAGTAGATAAAATCACTCTCCGTTCTTCCTTTTCAACAAGTTATGCCACTTCATCAAATGATAGAAAATCAAATGTTAAACTTGCACTTTCTAAATTTAATGGCCTTATCGTTGAACCCGGTGAAGAGGTCTCTTTTAATAACATTACTGGAGAGCGTACCATTGAAAATGGTTATAAAAATGCAAAGATAATTGTTGGTGGCAAATATGTTAATGGTATTGGAGGCGGAGTTTGCCAAGCATCTACCACACTTTATAATGCAATTATTAGAAGCGATATAGAAGTTCTTCAAGTAAATCATCATACTCTTCCTGCTTCATATGTTCCACTCTCTTTCGACGCTATGGTAAGTGAAGGATATGCTGACTTAAAGTTTAAAAATAACCTTAGTACGCCTATATTTATTAAAACTATTTGCGATAATTCGACCGCTACAGTAGAAATTTATGGCGAACCTTTTGAAGATGGCGTATCTATCCAAACCAAAGCTGAACTTGTAAAAGTTTTACCTCACGGTGGTGATGACATTATAACAGATTATAAAGGAGAATATGAAGATAAGGTCTTATACCGTGGAGAATACTATAGACTCAAGTATCCGCAAGAAGGATATGAATCTAAAGGTTATGTCGAATATGTTAAAAACGGTGAAGTTGTTTCTAAAAAAGAGATTAGACACGACAAATATCTTCCTCAAAATGGAATAATTGTAGAAGGTTGTTCAAGTATGGAAGATGGAATGAATTTACCAAATAACACAGTAAGATATATTTCGCCACAAAAAGTCAATAGTGAAACAGAAAAAAATGCTAAAGCTAAATGGAAAATAGATTAAATTAAACAAAAAGTTCAACATTCAACTGTTGAACTTTTTTACTATAGATATTTTAATTTTGATTCCACTGCTGAAATTAGTTCTTCTTTTTCATTCGATAATTTACCATCAAAGACATCACTCAACAGACTTTCAAGTATTCCATTATATCTATTTGCTTTCACGGTTGGATAATGCTCTTTTATATCATCACCATTTATTTTTAATTCCTTCGTTGACATAATTAGACGATGTGAAATGATATATTTATAGAAGAATTGATATTTATTTGCTAGATATTTAGACTTATGAATTAAAAGAAGATAAATTTGAGGGAAATTATCAAAGTATCTAAAGAAATAAGGTTTGTTTTGTTGCTTATTTAATGCTTCATAATAACCCGACAAAATATTAATATAATTATCAGCCATTTTCTTAGTAAGACCAAAAGAATCTGATAATATTAAATTCAAATAATAAGAAACTGATATTGGATTTATATTATCAATAAGATCAATCAAAAAGCCTTGTGATTTATGACTAACCCTCTTTACCATTTTAAACTTAAGTTTTGGTCTATCAATTCCAAAAATAAGCCATAAACCTCCCCTATTAAAATATCTAAGGGCTGACATATAAGCGTGAGTTTTAGCAATACCTTTATATTTGTTTGGGCTATGCAAAATCCGAGTAATTTCGTATACAAGTTTTTCACCAGAAACATCACGCAGATTCTCTTTAAATTTAAAGGCACTTTCAAGTGTTTCTCTTTCTATTTTAAAATTAAGTTCACATTGAAAACGAAAAAGTCTTAAAATTCTTACACCATCGTGACAAAAAACCTCATCTGGAGTTTCTATCGCTCTTAAAATTCTCTTTTTTATGTCAGTGATTCCATCATAAAAGTCAATCAGTTTATCATTTTTTATATCATAATAGATTGCGTTGCAGGTAAAATCTCTTCTTTTTGCATCTTCTTCAATAGAATCAATAAAATCAACACTTTCAGGAGTATGTTGACCATTATTTGGGTAGTAATCCTTTCTAAAAGTTGTATATTCGTATCTATCATTGCCTCTTAAAATAATAGCAGTGCCAAGAGTTTTACTTTTAACTTTAAAAGCAAATTCAGTTCCTCTTAATAGAAGCTCTACTTCTTTTATGGTAAGAGAAGAACATATATCAATATCTTCGTTTTCAAGTCCCATTAATTGATTGCGTAAATACCCCCCAACCACATAAAGGTCGACGGTAAATAAATTTGCTAATTTTGTAAGTGATGTTGGAATTTGAATTTGCATATACCCCTCTTTAAAAACTTACTATATCTTCTTTGTTTATATTAACTTTTTTTTCTTAACTTGTCAAATCAATTTGTAATAATGTTGACTTTCTATTATTATTTAGTGTATAATATTATTTATGGGGAGTTGACTCGAGTCAACCGACAAAATAATTAACAGGTATTATTAAATGAACGAAAAAGAAGTGAAAGAGCCTGAGATAAGAGGGCTTATTAAAACTACTATTAGACACACAAGAAAATTTTCAAATGATTTAAGATTGGAAATTCTTTTTTATACTATCGAAGGTGTAGAAAATAATAAGAGTTTCATTGAAAAATTTAGAAAAAATTTAAAAAAGAGATTCACAAAACCTGAAGTTGAATTACCTGCCGTTTCAAGTAATGTTGAAAGATATTCAACCGATATAGAAAATGGGTTGACAGAGGAACAAGTTAAAGCAAGACAGGAAGCACTTCTTATAAACAGCACAAAAGTAAAATCATCAAAATCCTACGCTTCAATTTTTATTAAAAATATATTTACATTTTTTAATATGCTTTGGCTTATTATTGCTGTTGCACTATTGCTTGTTGGTTCTTATACAGATTTAATATTCATATTTGTAATCGTTGCAAATACTGCTATTGCTATTGTTCAGGAAATTCGAGCAAAGATAGCTGTTGAAAAACTGTCGCTTGTAACTACACCTATGGTTAAAACTATAAGAGAAGCAAAAGAATTTGATATTCCTGCCGACCAATTAGTACTTGACGATATTATAAAGTTAGCAAGTGGCAATCAAATTCCTTCTGACTGTGTTATTCTTGATGGCTCTGTCGAAGTTAATGAAAGTTTACTTACTGGTGAAAGCAATGCTATTGAAAAATCTATTGGAGATAAAATGCTTTCAGGAAGTTTCATAGTATCTGGTGAGTGCTTTGCAAGAGTTGATAAAATTGGTAGAGATAATTATATTTACCAAATGGCAAAAAAGGCAAAAGAATTTAAAACACAACAATCAAACCTTTTCAAAGATTTAAATAGACTTATTAAATATATTGGTATTGCCCTAGTTCCTATTGGAATACTTACCTTTCTTAAAGAGTATTCGATTGCCGGTTCTACCATTCAAACACAAATTACTCAAACAAGCGGTGCTCTAACAAGTATGATTCCTGCAGGAATGTTCCTTCTTGTAACAATCGGATTATCTGTTGGTGTTGTAAAACTTACAAAGAAAAAAACACTTGTCCGTGACCTTTACTCTATTGAAATGCTTGCAAGAACAAATGTTTTATGTCTTGATAAAACTGGTACTATCACTGATGGAACTATGAAAGTTGTTGATTTTCTCTCTTTTACAGCAAAGAGAAAAACAACAATTCAAAAATTATTGTCAAATGTAATAAATGTTCAAAAAACTGCTAATGCCACATCAAATGCAATGATAAAAGAATTTGGAAGAAATACCGACCTAGCCGCATTAAATATCGTTGAATTTTCATCAGATAGAAAGTATTCTATCACTCAACTGTCAAACAAAAAAACTTACTTTCTTGGTGCTCCTACCCGCATTGGTTGCTCGCTCACAGAAGAGCAACTGATATTTATGAAAGAAAATCAAAATAAAGGTTTACGCGTTCTTGCATTTGCAGAATCTGAAGAAGCCTTTGATAAAAAAATGACAGGTAAAAAATCTACACTTCTTGCCCTTATCGTTATTGAAGAACACATTCGTGAAGATGCGATTGAAACTATTCAATGGTTTAAAGATAATGGTGTTGAGGTGAAAATTATTTCTGGTGATGACCCTAGCACAGTTTCAAAGATTGCAGGCAGAGTTGGAGTAAGAAATTATGACAAATTTATCTCACTTGAAAACTTGAGTTTAAAAGAAGTTGAACAACTTGCTGACCAATTCACCGTTTTTGGAAGAGTTACTCCAGAACAAAAATACACAATTATTAAAACACTTAAAAACAAAGGCAAAGTTGTTGCAATGACTGGTGATGGTGTTAATGACACCCTAGCCCTTAAAGAGGCAGATTGTTCTATTGCTATGGCTGACGGAAGTGAAGTTGCAAGAAACATATCAAATCTTGTTCTTCTTGAAAGCAATTTTTCATCTCTGCCTGCTGTTGTTAAAGAAGGAAGACAGGTTATAAACAATGTACAAAATTCTTCTTCGCTCTTCCTTATGAAAACATTCTTTGCAATAACTCTGACGATAATTACACTATTTGTAAGGTTACCTTATCCTTTCCAACCTAGTATGATGCTTCTTCTTGAAGCCTTTGTAATAGGTCTTCCATCATTTATACTAACCTTTGAGCCTAATACAAAACCAATAAGCGGTAACTTTTTACCACAAGTCTTAAAACGAGCATTACCTAGAGCATTAATGATGGTAATAAATGTAATAATAGTTATGTCACTTTTCCACTCTCAAGGTCCTGAACACAATCTTCTTCAACCTGAAGAATATCAATCACTTGTTATACTTGTTATGACCTATACCGGATTTTTGAACCTTGCATCACTTTGCTGGCCTATTACCCTATTAAAAGGTGTTGCTGCTGCTCTTTCTGCAGTTTTAACCTCTGTAGCAATAATAGTCCTGCCAACGCTGTTTAAAATCACATCTGGTAGTGCTGTTGTTCTCGCAACCTTCTTTGCGATTATATTTGTAACAATTATTATCATTGCATTATTAAAACTTAATCAAAAGAGACTTGATAGACTGAGAGAAAAAATTATAAGTCTTTTACAAAAAGGATAAATAAAAACCACAACATTAGTTACTTACTTTTGAAACTAGCGGAAAAACAAAGAAACCTAAACCAGAATATCGGCTTAGGTTTTCTTTTTTGTGCTTACTCTCTCTTAACTGCAAAATAAAACGAATATCTCTGCCGTTGTCATAGGTTTGCGTAAAAATTATTGTTCTTTTCAAATAATTAGCAATGCACTTTAACCTTGACAACAAAGAATATTCGTTTAAACTAGAATAATAGAGAGAAGAAAACAAAAAGCAAAAGAGCGGGCTGCGTTATGCTCCGCCAGCAACCGCTCTTTTGCAACAAAATTGAGTTTGTGGCGTGTGCTTGTATGGCGGAGCGAAGCGACGCCACTTGTTATATACAAGCACACGCCTAAATACCAAATTTAATTTTGTTTACAAAACTATTTGTTGCCCAAAATTCAAATCTTCTTGAGTTGGTAAAATTGCTAACTTTACAGTTTCCAATTTTGCCATATCAATTAACATATTTTCATAGTCAACTGTTTTACAGTGAATAAACATGAAGAGCCCCTGTGCGTTTGTACAAATTTTCATGCATCTTTGACCATTTTCGTTGTTATATACACGATAAATACAATATTTACTATGAGTCGATGTTGCAAAATTTATTTCTTGACTACTAAATATCATTTTTTGACCGAATTTGTAATTTGTAGTTTTTACATCTAAATAAATAATTTCTCCCGATTTTGTTTCAAAATAGAAATCATATGGCAAACCACTTTCTTTATCTTTATTCACCCAATTATAATTTACAATTTCATTTTTATTCTTTAAATCTTCAAAATATCTATCTACTAAAAATTCACCTTCTTTTCCAATCTTCGCAAATACCTCTCTTGCTTTATTCATATCATATTCACGATATTTTTTCGGATTTACTTCTGTTGTTTGTGCTACCACTTCTAATTCAGCAGCAATTTCAACTCCTGCATCATTAACTAATTTTTCTAAATATTTTAGTAATGCAGTAAACTGAGGTGCAGTTTCCTCAATTCTGTTTTTGACACCATTTCTTAGTTCAATTCCTAATAGTGTTATTTCTTTATATGTTTGTGAGTTTTCATTAAACAAAAAGAATACAGGTTGTCCACCTTTTAATCCAAACCAAAATAAATACCATTTAATATCGTTAGCAAATTCTTTTGCCCTATCTCTAATAAAAGTAACCACGCTAACCATGTTTTTCTCACCTTTTCTAATTTTAGGGCTTCTATATGTACCATCTGGATTTAATATTCTATCAAAATTAAGTGATAAAAATTCTACAGAGTTATCATATATTAACATACAATCTTCTATTTCAAAACTATTAGGTAAATAAGTAAAAACATCTCCAAATAATCCTATATGCGTTTGATTTGATGTTGAACTTCTACCTAAATCAGCATCAGTAAGATGCTTATATGCTATTTTCTTTTCATTATGTAATTCAAAAAACATAACATTACCTCAATCCTAAATGAATAAATAAATAATACATAATGGCATACACAGTATTTACACTTACAGCGTTGCCTGCTTGCTTATATAGTTGAGCATTACTAACACCAGATTTTTTGGCATTATTAAAACATTCTTCTGAAAATCCCTGCAATATGAAAGCTTCTTTTGGCGTGATTTTTCGGATTTCTTGCTTAAAAAGTTCTTCTTTCGAAAAAACTTTTTTTAAATATTCTAATGGATTATCAGATTGAATAAATCCATCACTAAAATAATTATCTTGACATGCTCTATGCATTTTGACCATTGTTGCAGTTAACGGTTTCGCAATAATTGGATTAATTCCCGATTTAGAGTGATATGTTTTTGTTCCATTAGATAAAATTGTTGGTTTAATTGTGTTTGATAAATAGTATTTCTTATCTACTTGTTTTTCTAAAATATCATGGGTTGAATTCTGTTTTAAAAGAGAAGTTTTAACATTTATATTAGAGAAAATATTTTTAATTATTTTGCTTGAAAATTTAAAATTGTTCAAATCTTCTGTTGTAGCAAAAATAAAAACTCTATTTCTTTTTTGGGCAAGACCAAAATCTTCTGTGTTGAAAATGTCATAATATATATTCTTGTAGCCACACTTTTTTATAGAATTTATGATGTAAGTAAATGTTTCACCTTTATTATGAGATTTTAGATTTCTAACATTTTCAAGTAAAATATATTTAGGTTTTTTATTCTTCAAAATTTCTAAAATTTGAAAAAATACATTTCCCCTCATATCAGCAAACCCTTGTTGTTTGCCCATCATACTAAATGCTTGACAAGGAAAGCCTCCTGTAAGTAAATCAATCTGAGGTAAAGAATTAATTCTATTAATATCTTGATTAAACTCTACTATATCTCCCATTTCAATTTCATTTTGCGTATCATACATTGACTTATAAGATTTTATTGCACTTTCATCTATCTCAGAAAAACCAATAGTTTTTTGAACAAAATCAAAATCTTTACCTAGTAAAGTTAATGCTTGCCTAAATCCACCAATTCCTGCGAATAATTCTAAGTGATTCATAAATATTTTATTACCTCCTCTCCAATTATTTGTGCCAATTTAACAGGGACAGCATTTCCGATTTGCTTATACCAACTATTTTGTGGACCATAGAATATAAAATCATCTGGGAAAGTTTGAATTCTTGCTGCTTCCCTAGGAGATAATCCTCTTGCCTGTGTAGGGTGAATATACATATTGCAATCAAATTTCATATGAGAAGTAATTGTTTTACAAACATCATCTGACTTTAATTTATAATATTTATCTTTAAAAATATTATTTCTCGATTCATATGGCATAATATCTTTTATACTTTCGTGCAGCGAATTGCCACCTTGAGGTAAACGAACAAATATCTCAATATCTCTATCATTGTTATATCTATTTTTATGGTTATACAAAAACTCTATTTCTTTATTTTCGTTAATAAAAGTATAAAAAGGAGTTTTTGTATATGAATATTCAG
>CARXKP010000013.1:0-8439 GCA_949096025.1 uncultured Eubacteriales bacterium | reverse complement strand
CATGTAAAACCTGTTTCTTTTAACTCAACTCTATTGTTATTTTTAATTCTATTTGGTTCTAATTTTGGCAAATCAAAAATTGCTTCTCCAAGAGTAAATTTTTTGATGTTTTTTTCTTTCTCATGTATGTTATTGATTATTCCTTGTGTGTTAATACCAATTCTATTACCAATGACAATTAATCTTTCTCTATTTTGAGGAACACCAAAATTTTTGGCATTAAAAACATCAAAAGCAACATCATATTCATCTCCAAGATAAGTTCTTACATCAAGTAAAATCTCATCAATTTTATTTAACATTCCTTTTACATTTTCCATAATAAAAAACCTTGGTTTTGTTTTTTGTAAAAATAAAAGGTACTCTTTATATAAAGAATTTCTTGGATCATTTATAAGCCTTTGTCTATTCGCCATAGAAAATCCTTGGCAGGGTGGACCACCACAAACTAAATCTATATTTTCAAAATTTTGAGCGTATTCGTTAAATCTAGCATTTAACTCTGAAATATCACCTACAAATATTTTATTATTTTCTAAATTCCTATTCCTTATATAAGTTTCCAAACATATAGGGTCTATATCACTAGCGAACGCAACTTCAAAACCCGCTTTCTCCATTCCAAGGCTTAATCCACCACAACCCGCAAATAGGTCAACAAATCTTTTACTCATATTTCACCTCAACAACAACATTATTATCTTTACAAAATATTTCGAAAGATTTTTTTGCAAGCCTGCTTGGGTTATATGTTCCATTTTCCCATCTATTTACAGTTGCAAAACTCACACCTAAAGCTCTAGCGAGATCTTCTTGTGATAGATTTAATTTAATTCTAACAAATTTAATACTCTCAGCAAAACTCATTGAATACACCTCTTTATATGTAAAATATTATAACATTTTATATATAAAAAATCAACTAATGATTTAACAAATAGGTTTAATTTTTTATATAACTTTTTACTTTCTGTCACGATAAAAATAAAAACAAACCTAAAATTTGGTTCGTTTTTACTTTTTTTTGCTAGTTTCAAAATTTATAAGTCTTTTTTGTGGTTTTTATTTATATACTTTAATACAAAAAAGTTTAATATAAGTTTTTAAATTTAATTTACAACAATTATATTATTATCAAAAAAAAATCTCCATTCAAGGAGATTTTTTTATTCTGTAACCATTTTGTAAAGATTGTAAGTATTTGCTCTTACATTAATTTTGATAATTCTTACCGAATCAGTTCCTTCACGCTTTCCACCTAAGAAAAGTGTTAAATCTTGAGATGAGTTTTCAGTACTTAAGTTAAAATACATCTCATCAAAAGTAAATGTTTTATTAGAGTTAAATACCGAATAGTAAACTTTACCATTAGAATTTAAAATTTGTTGTTCCTCGCTAAGAAGTACTCTGACATAGTTTTGTCCAAGTTCATTTCTTAAAGCACTGCTTGGAGTTTTACTAGTAGTTGAAGTATAGAAATTAGATGCTGTTTCAGTAATTGTATATCCACCAAGTCTACCTGTAAAAAGTGCAGTAAGATATCGAGTTCTAAATGATTTCAAATAAGTTTCATTAAACTCTTCAAATTCTTCATTACTCTCGTCTAAAGTCATTCTTTCAGAACCAGAAATTGTAACTCTATAACTCAATGCATCGCCAATAAAAGCAGGTCTTAAATCCACTTTTATGCAAGACAATACAATTATAACTGTAGCAAGCGCTAAAACGATTGCTGAGATTATTGAGTAAGTGATAGTGCGTTTTCTCTTCTTTTTTGCAAGAAATTCATCACTTACCTCTTCAAGAACCTTTTCAAAATTTTCGCTTTCTTCTTTTACCTCTTCTATCTCTTCTTCTTTAGAGGCTTTTTTGCGTTTTCTTTCTTTTTTAGTAGAAACCTGCCCAACCTCTTGCTGAGAACTCTCTTGAGATTGATTGTCCTCCTCAACTGTTTCTTCTGTTACAGATTCTTCAGAGACAACTTCTTGAATATTTTCATCGTTTTTGCTATTCTCTTCTTGAGAAACAATCTCTTCTTCCATTAGTTGCCTCCTTTATTATCATCTTCACCATTATCATCTGTTTTTTTAGTTTTTCTAGGTGTTCTTACAGTCTTTTTTACTGGAATTTCACTTTCAACTTTGCCTGCAGTCTCTTTAGTTTCTTTCTTCTCAGGTTCCGCCTTAGTTTCAATAGTCACATTTTCAGTTGAAACCTTTTCTGACTTAGTATCTGTTTCTACGTTGCCATTTTCGATCTTTTTCTCTTCTTGATCTTTTGTATTCACATTTTCAATTTGTTCTGCTTGCTCAGTTTTTTGAGTCTCAACGGTTTTTACATCTTTTTGAACAGATTTCTCAGACTGGCTTTCAAGGCTTCTTCCTTGTTGAATATTAATAGTAACTTCATTTGGTTGTTCACTAACACTATCAAGGCTTCTTACTATTGCATCATATTCAGCTTGAGTGATAATACCAGCCTCTAATAATTTTCTTCCCTCTGCCTTTTTATTTTCAATTACAGAACGTCTTTCTCTTTCCTGTTGTTCTCTTTTAAATGCTTCTTCTTTTTCTCTTTGCTTTGCCTTACGTTCTTCCATACTGGCACTGATTTCTGCCGCTGTCTTTCCTTGAGCAAGAAGATCTACCTCTTCACTATAGATAGTTTCTTGTTCAAGTAAAAGCGAAGCCATTTCATTCAAGAAATTAATATTTTCACTTAAAATTTTCTTTGCTCTAGCATAGTTATCATTTAAGATTTGTCTTACTTCATCATCGGCCTCCGCAGCAAGTTTCTCAGAAAAATCACTCTTTGTCTGATAATCTCTTCCAATAAATACTTGTTCAGAACTATCAAGGCTTAAAAATCCTAAGTTTTTGCTCATACCATAGTTATAAACCATACTTCTAGCAATTTTACTCGCTTGGTTAATATCGCTTGAAGCTCCTGTGGTAATATTTCCAAAGATAAGTTCTTCGGCAATTCTACCACCCATACAAACAGCGATTTCATCCATAAGGTAATTATAAGAAAGGTAAGAATTATCATTTTCTGGTCTTTGCATAGTGTAACCACCTGCTGCACCTCTAGGAATAATTGAAACTTCTTGTACTTTATCTGTGTATTCAAGAAGTTTTGCAAGTATTGCGTGACCAGATTCGTGGAAAGCTGTAAGTTTCCTATCTTTTTCAGTGATAAGTCTACTCTTCTTTTGAGGACCCATAGTAACCTTATTGATACCTTCAGTGATATCTTCCATAATAATCTTTGGTCTATTGT
Source organism: uncultured Eubacteriales bacterium (assembly GCA_949096025.1). Lineage (GTDB taxonomy): Bacteria > Bacillota > Clostridia > Christensenellales > UBA1242 > Caccovivens. The sequence goes on along the minus strand of CARXKP010000013.1, from coordinate 5,160 downwards.
TTCTAGCAGCAAGTATAGCCGCCTCATTTAACATATTCTCGATATCTGCACCAGTAAAACCTACTGTAATTTTAGCAAGAGTGTTAAAATCAACATTTTCATCTATTGGCTTATTTCTTGCGTGTATTTGAAGGATACCTTCTCTTCCTTTTATATCTGGGACATTAACATAAACTTGTCTATCAAATCTACCTGGACGCATAAGTGCTGGATCAAGAACATCACTTCTATTTGTGGCAGCAAGCACGATTATTCCTTCATTTGCCTCAAAGCCATCCATTTCAACAAGGAGTTGGTTAAGTGTTTGTTCTCTTTCATCATTGCCGCCACCAAGACCAGCACCTCTTTGTCTACCTACAGCATCAATTTCATCAATGAAAATAATGCAAGGTTTATTTTTCTTTGCCTGTTCAAAAAGGTCACGAACTCTTGATGCACCTACACCTACAAACATTTCGACAAAGTCAGAACCACTTATAGAAATAAATGGAACATTTGCCTCACCCGCAACCGCTCTTGCAAGCAATGTCTTACCTGTACCTGGACGACCTACAAGAAGAACGCCTTTAGGTATTCTTGCACCAAGGTCAGTAAATTTCTTTGGTGCTTTTAAAAACTCAACAATTTCTTTAAGTTCTTCCTTTTCTTCATCAGTACCTGCAATATCACTAAATCTAACTTTACTTGAGGTATATGCTTTTGCTCTACTCTTTCCAAAGCCCATTGCCCCTTTATTTGCCGAACCAAGCATTTTAAATATAAGTACAATGATAAACACAGCAAAACCAATATAAAGAATAGGATAAATTATACTCCACCAATTTATTCCATCTACGCCCTTTCTAATATTAATTTGGGCGTCAGTTTCTAAACCTTGATTTGCTTTGTTAACATTTGTAATAGTATAATTTAAAATACCATCACCATTTTCATAATAAATATAATAGTCTGAATATTTTGGAAAATTTCCTGCATATTTTGAGTCTTCAATCAAGAAATAAATAACATCATCTTTATAATAAATTGCAGCAAGTTTTTCGGTTTTCCCCTCCGAATTTAAATGCGTACCATCAATGAGTTCTTGAATTTCCTCAGTATTCCTATTGAGATATTCTCCTTTATATCCATTATTTGTAAAAATTAATACGAATAGTAGTATTATTAACAAAACTACTACAAGATATGAATATCTAAACTTAGGTTTTTGTTCGTTCACAATGCCTCCTTAAAAACATATTACAAAGTATTGTATCATAATTTTTAAGATAAGACAACTTAAATTTAAGGTATTTTTAATTTTTTGTTTATTTATCAATATTAATCGACAATTTTAGTCACTTTCGATTATAAAATTCAACTTAAAATTTACAAAATTTAGAAATTTATCAGGTCCTCCAATTTGCTCTAAAAATTTTAAATACTGTTTTCTATTAAATGTAAAAAAAGCTTCATTTATACCTATAACATCACTATTATTTTTACGCAAGGTGGAAAGAGCATTAGTAAACTGATTTTTAAGTTGATAATCTAATTTTTTTCTTATAGACGGAGTAATGTCACTAAATTCAGTATTTATTTTTAATTCTTCGTGCTCACCTTCTATTTCTGTAAGTTCCATACCTAATATAAGTTGAGCAGCATAAACAGGAATTCCATTTTCAAAATGAGTAACAGTATTAATTCTCTTATTTTTTATTCGATAAGACAACTTGAATGGTTTACCAAAACTATCATCTTCAATAGTAATAATTTGATTTAAGGATTCAATATTAAGTAAATTTATTCCATTTAATTGGTCAACTGACAATACTTCCATAAGTTTACCATTTTTTATTAGTACTGCTTTCCCTTCGTTTAATATTTTACCGCCTTCTGAACCTCCGCCTGAGCCTCCTGATCCACCAGATGAACCGCCACCAGAGCCACCTTCTGAACCACCGCTACCTTCACTTACTGAATTAGTAGTTGAAGAGCCAGAACCTGTGCCTGCCTTTGATCCTTGTCCACCTCCATTGGATGCAATATTATTTCCACCACTTTTAGATTCGCTTGAAGCAGGACCTTCCATTTGCTTTGACATACTAGCCTCTTCTTGACACTCTCCTTCGTCACAAACAACAGAAAGAAAACCAATCAAAGAAGAATTTGCATTGCTATAATAACCCTTATAAAATGCTTCTAGCGAAGTATCAGTTACATACAAGTTTTTAGCATTATAGCCTATAACTTGTTCAAGTTGAAGTCCAACAGAGGAAACAAGACTAGTAGATGCTTGTAATAATTCCTTTGCAGATTTATCTGTACAAATGAATACAGTATTTTCCGAAAGTGAGGCTACTCTGCTTAAATAATCTATATACTTAGCAACATCTTCTTGCATAAGGTCTTGGTTAACTACAGTCGTTTTTGCGTGAGAAAGTCCTGCATTTCTACCCATTGCAATTTGAGCATTATACAATGCTTTTGCAACAGTATCACCCTTACCTGAAATAACCGAATTCATTTGTTCAAATGATTGCTGGGCTGTTGGAATAAATGTCAAAAGCGACACCTCGTATTCATCGTCATTTCTATCAATTCCTACACCTATTACTACTCCTACATCTCTATTTTGTCCTGGTGAAAATAATGCTTGAGGCGTGAAAAAGATTATGACAAGTAAAAAAATTAATAAAATTGGATTAGAAAAATATTTTTTAATCGGTTTTTTCATTTTTCCTCCGTTGCAATAATGTTATTACAAAACATAGTATAGGAAATGCATAGCCAAGTACTACACCAAGAACTGGAAGCCACGTTACTGTTGAGTTAACCATTATCTCATATTTACCTATGAATACATAATAAAGAAGTAAAAACAAAATATCAAACACTATAATTGCGTATTTTTTATTAAGTTTTGGAATTAATCCTGAAAAACATTCGCAAAAACCATAACAAAATAATTCTAATTGGAAAAGCGACAAAATCATTATGGTAAGCATTGCAACAATATCAAGTCTGCCAATAGCATTAAATTGAACAGAAAATACAAGTAAATCTGCTAAAGCATTGTTATGCATAAAGGCTGTAAGTTGATATTTTCCATAAAATAGATAGAATAATACAAGTACCAAAATCATTCCTAGTAAAGTGTAAAAATAGATTCTTTTTTCTTCCTTTTTTTGATAATCAAGTCTATCTATAATTAAAAATATAAATAGAAAATCACCGAAGGTAAAAGCATATTTATATAACGAAAAGAAAACATCTTTTGCCTCTGAAACAAAAAAGTAAGGCATAGAAATATGGGTAAATACTGACACTGAAAGACAAAATATAAAACCAATTAAAATTGCACCTAAAAATATTTCCATAGTTCTGGCTGTAGGCTTAATTCCTGACAATACTGCGTGATTTACAATAGGAATAAAGGTAATAAAGGCAAACCAAATAACTTCACTTTGATAAATCTGTTCTTTAAAATATACATAAACGATACTAAAGGTTAGAAGTGCTTTAAATATCATAAATACTGCCGCAATAATATAAATTAAATCCGCCCCTACCTTAGTCAGATACTTACTTAAGATTTCTTTCAAAGATAGTTCTGGAAATGTGCTTTTAAGTTTCAAAAAAATGGGAACTGCTAAAAATTCAATTAAAAATAACATAAAAACAGCAAATAAAGCGTCTGCTTTGATGTAATCATACATTAATCCAGGCAAAAGTAATATTTTATTTGAAAAAATAACAAAAAGAATTATTATCCCCGCTTGCCTCATTGAAATTTTATCTTTCATTCACGCTCCTCCTTTATGGGCGAATAGGATTTGGGGAGTTCGTCCATTTCAGTTATCGGAACAGTGAGCAGTGCATCTTTTAAGTCTGGATTAATTCTTGGGCTATACGGAGCAAGATATGGTGTATCATAACTATCAAGTTTATTCAAGTAGTTGATTACATATATCATACCTGCAACTATGCCCATTAACCCTAGTGAACCGCCAAGTATAATAAATATTATTTGAAGAACAGTTATTTGGGATGCCTCTTCTGGAATGGTATATAAAGCAATCTTTGCAAGCGCTACAATAATAACACCTGGAGGAGAGATAAGCCCGGCTTTAACTCCAGTATCACCAAGAATTAATGCTCCTACTACAGAAGTTGCAAGACCAAGATAACTTGGAAGGCGTAAACTAACTTCATACAGAATTTGAAACAATAAGAATATAAAGGCTATTTCTAGAAAAGGTGTAAATGGAAGTCCAAGTGTTGTATCTGCTATAGTAATCAAAAAGTTAAGCGGTAAAATATTATAGTGATATAATTGCAATGATAAATATACACCTGGTGCAAGAATTGCAAGAAGCAAACCAAAAAGTCTTATAACTCTTATTACACTAGCATAATGATGATTCGTATAATAATCGTTACTACTTTGCAAATCTTCAATAAGAATGAATGGAACAGTAAGTACTATTGGAGAATTATCAACAATAATAGCCACCTTTCCTTCTAAAAGTTTAGAAGCAACAATATCTGGTTTTTCTGTATTGCCTATCTGTTTAAAAAGAGAATTTGGATGTTCTTCAAGAAAGGATAAAACATAATAACTATCAATAATACCATCAATTTTTATACTCTTTATTTTTTTAATTACCTTGTCTACAATTTTTTTATTTGCAACATCTTTAAGATAGGTTACCGCCAACTTTGTTTGAGATTCGGAACCTACATTAAAACTCTTTAAAACTAGGTTTTTTGATTTCAATCTTCTTCTTATAAGAGTTATATTGGTTTGTATATCTTCTACAAACCCCTCTCTAGGTCCGTGAATAACTGGAGATGTAGGCGGTTCAGAAGGAGTTCTTGTTGGATACTTAAGTAAATCAACCGCAATAATAGTATCAGAAAAACTTGTAATTAAAATAATTTTTCCGCCCAAAATTTCATTTACAATATCATCTTCTTTAATTTCTTTCACTTCAGAGCATTTCAATATTCTATTTTGTAAATTTTCTATAGTAAAAGGCATATCAAAAGTCTGTATTGGCAAAAATATTGCCTCAGAAAATAAAGCTTGGTCTGTTATACTTTTAAGAAAAACAAAAGCAATTTCCTGTCCATCTTTTTTAAATTTTCTACAAGAAAAATCCAAACTCTCATTAAGTTCTT
>CARXKP010000012.1:12334-27813 GCA_949096025.1 uncultured Eubacteriales bacterium | reverse complement strand
TACAAAACTTTGTTGCGGTTGAAATTGAAGGAAAAACAGGGAAGGCTAATCAAGGTAAGTACTATATGTCTTACGATGTTGCTAGAGGTATGAAATATAAACTCAATATTGAATCTTATGGATTTAGACAAGATAATATTAGTTTAGTTTCTTCTTCTCCACTTGGTAGAATTACTCGAGAAAATGGTAGTTATTATTTGACTATTACAGAGGGGGCTGTAGATTATACAAGTGAAGATAGTAATGTATTTGAAATTATTGCAACAGCTTCACAGCAAGATGGAGAATTAGTAAGAACTGTTGAAAGTTATACAAAAATTACGGTATTTGAGTATGTTGTTAATTACAATAATGATTTTGATGCAAATAAAGATATTGTGAAGGGTATGGGAGATGGAGTAATTAATGTCCAAGTTGGTACTCGATATACTTTAAGTCTTGATTTATTTGATTTCATTGAATATTCTCCTTCAATTACTGGGGTTGTAAATAAGATTAATGAATTTGCGTCTAGTCTTGCACAAAACGGATACTGGAGAGCAGTTACAAACCTTATTACTGAAGATCAACCAGATTATAGAATGGCAGTTTCTGAAGATGATCCGAAAAATCCAAGATTGAAGCCAAGAATTGGTTATTCAACAACTTCTCAAGAAATAGAAGAAAAAAATTATTATTTTGATTCAGAAGGTTTAAGAATAACAGTAAAAAGAACTCATTCTGCTGAAGAGAAATTCTATTTCTTTGAATTTGTAGGTTATTTTGATTCTCAAAATGGTGTTTATGTTTCGTATCCTATTACGGCAGACAGTATTCCAGATAAGAATGATTCAAATTATTCATCTTATAATAGGATAGAAACTTCATTTATACTTAGTGTTTATTCAACTAGTAGTGAAGAAAGTCCATTGCCAATATACACTTATTCTGATTTAATAAAGATGCAAAGTGGTGGCTATTATATACTATTAAACGATATTACTCTCCCTTCTGTTGCTGTTGAGGGGGGAAGTGCTGCCTTTACACCATTAAATGGTAATTTTGCTTCATTTGATGGAAATGGACATTCTATTAATTTTGCTGGTACTTATGATATGGGAGCATCATCAGAAATTGGTTTATTTAGTACATTATCAGATGAATCTACAGTTAAAAACTTAATTGTTAATTATATTTCTTCTGCAGATGGGAATGATTTAAATAATGATGCAAATGATTCAATATACGGTTTAAACGGTCTTAGAACTGTTAAGTTTATAACTTCCGCTGATAGTTTTGTTTTTGGAAGTATTGCTGCTGAAAATCAAGGCATTATTACTAATTGTCAGGTATATACTGAAAGAAATGAACAGGATGAATATTATCTTGCTGTGAAAGCAGATAATGCACTTGCAGGAAGTAGTTTTATAGGTGGTATTGCAGGAAGAAATAGTGGTTATATAACAAACTGTGGTGTAAGTATTAATGCAAAAGCCCCTTTCAATCTAGCAGGTATTGTTGCGCAAAATAATAATAAAATTGCTGCTTGCTATTTTAAAGAGGGAAAACTCATTAACAACTCACAACAAGATCAACACGTTGCGGGAATGGCTATAGAAAATTCAAAAGATTCACAAATTATTACAAGTTATGTTTCTGGTGAAGAAACAAATACTAATTTATATAGTCACGATAGTGAAAGTTATATCACTTCAACTTTGTCAGGCGCGGGTTTTGTATTTAATAATGCAGGGTTAATAAAAGACTGTTATACAGATATTGATCTTTCAAAAACTTCATCTGATATGGCCGGTTTTGTCTTTAGAAATGGGGGAACAATAAGAAATTCCTTCTCATTATCTATTTTAAAAAGCAATACGACAGCATCAGCAGGCTTTGCTAGAGACAATAGCTTTGATAATTTAGAAGGACAATTTGAAAACTGTTATTATTTCTATCAAATAGGCAAATCGCCATTTTTGAGTGAAGATGATAAACCAATCAATGTGTCCCTATATAATGTAAGTTATGATGGCATACAGAGATTAACGAGAGATGAATTTGCTCAAATAGAAAAATACTTTGAGGGATACTCTTATGATATGAATATGAGTGTTAAGGCTGTTTGGTTCTATTCACAAGGATATCAGTCAAATGATTTTGTTGAATATATTCCAACAACAGATAAAATTGTTCTTCCAGGAAGTGATGGAAATAATCAAAGTAATACAGTTTACGAAGAGAAAGTTATGTCTTTCGGTTTACGAAGATTGACTTTAGTAGCTCCTAATGTTAGAACACTTTCTGTGAAGAATTTCTCATACACTGAAGTTGATGAAACAAGTGGCAATGTAACATATCATTATATTGATGACAGCAAAGCTCCTGACCGTGGTTCTATTCATAATCCAAGATTGGTTTATAGTGCTACTACTCTTGAAAATGAAATACTAAATGAAACGGCTTCAAATAATATCAATACAACTAATTATAGAGTTTTAAAAGATATATCATATAATGAATTTGAAGGACATTCTGGTTTATATAAAGTTATTTATGCAGGTAATTTTGAAGGTAATGGAATGGATATTACTGGTTTTGCTTCCGTGTTTATGGATAATAGAAATAACGGCGGTTTATTCTCACAAATAGGATATGCAGCCAATAAGATAGGCTCAGTAAAGAATCTTTCATTGGCGCCAAAAGAGATTGTATTTAATAATACTAACAATGTTGGCGTGCTTGCGGGAACTTTAAAATATGGTTATATATATGATATCAATGTTGATTCGCTTGAAAATAATCTTCCTTCTGTTTCAGGTCTTAATTTTGTAGGAGGAATTATTGGAAAGGCAATCAATGATTTTGAGGCTAAAGATATTTATAGCAATACTAATGTATGGGCAGTTTATTCTCCTAGCAATAATGAAACATTTATTGAAGGTGCTGGGCAGGATAGTGCATTCTCTTATGCGGGTGGCTTAATTGGCTTTGTAGGTCAAGGAAAAGTTTATAATGCTCACGTGAAGGATATAGAAATTGTAACTGGTAGTAGAGCAGGGTTCGCTTTTGGTGGAATTGGAGAAGGTGCTAATGTTGAATATACCTTTGTAGATGTCAAATTAAATTCTAAATTAAGAGCAAATCATTATGCGGGATATGTTGTTGGTGAGGTCGCTGGCAACTTGAAATATGCTTATGTTCCTAATAATGGTAATATTGAATCAACTTTTGCAAATGTGCCTAAAGCAGCAGAAGCGGTAGGTGGAATAGCAGGAAAATTATCTGCAGGTAATATATCAAATGCTTTAGTAGAACAGAATTTCCGTGTTACAAACAATGAAAATGAAACTGCTATTGCTAATGTAGGTGGTTTAGTTGGAATTGTTGTATCAAGTAGTCCAGTTCTTTCAAGTATTAAAGATAGCGTAGTAAAATCTGATATCTCTGGAGCTTCAGTTTTAGGTGGTGCTGTTGGTACGGTTTCATCTGCACTTAATATTGATGGAATTGCTGTAAAATCTAGTAGTTTATCTATTCTTGGTCAAAAAGCTAATCCTTATTTAGGGGGAATTGTTGGTAGTTTAACAAGAAATGTATATGCCGCTTTAGATATGAAAAATTGTTACAGTACATCTAAATTAGTAATTGAAACTTATACTACAGGCGTTGCTTCTACTGCTTCCGTTGGAGGTTTATTAGGAAATGCAGAACTTGGCAAAGTTCCTACTATTGAATATTGTTATACTACTTCTACTGTTGAAGCAGAAGTTTATGACTCAAGAGCTTTAGGTGAAAACAAAGATTTTGCTGAATATAAAGAGGATAAACCTGAGGAAGCACAATTTAACTATTATATAACTAATCAAGATCAGACAAAGAAAGCCTTTAAAAATGTTTATTATTATGGTGCACAAAATGGAAAAACTAAATATGAAGAGGTAAATACATTTGTAACATACAAAACAAGAGTTAAAAATGCTAAAATTGGATTAAATATTAATAATTATGGTGTATCATCTGTTGAATATGGAAATAAACGTTCTTCTAGTACTGGTGGACTTGAGGAAAATATATTTAATAATATTTTCGGAGATGAATATTTAGTTAAAAAAGACAATAATCTAAATGAAAGTCTTTCAGCAGGCGAATCAGTTTATTATATTGATTTTCCAGAGCCTAAATTTGTTTATACTAAAGATAATAAAACAATAAATTTCGTTAAAGATTCAAACACAATAGATGATTATAAGTATATTGATAGCAATAATAACACAATAACTATCAAACAATCAGAACACCTTTTGCAGAAGGTACTTTATAGAGGTAGTGATGGTTTATATTATGCCACTCACATATATGATCAGTCATCAATTGAATTAAATGGAAAAGATGGTTTTATAAGATTATCTGATAATAAGTTTATATATAAAGATGGAGAAATATATAAGGACGAAGATGGAAATAATGTAACTGTAAATATGACTGAAAAACAAATATGGAAAACAAGAGTAAATGAACTAAGTACATTGAATATAGAGGACTCTTTTGTTTGGTTAAAAATGTTGTAAATGATTAGATAAAAAGTGTCGAGATGTTATCTCGATGCTTTTTATTTGCTAAAATATGATAAATTTTGCAAGTTGTACATTAAAAATAAAGTATATTTTTTAAAAAAGTTGTAAAAAAACATTGACATAAAAACTTAAAATTTGTTATAATATTAAATATTCGTGATTGTGAAGCATAAAATGAGAAGTTAATTTAATAATACGTGGCTATTATGGGCATTTTGCGCCATAAAGGCTTTTTTTATGTAAATTCAATCACATAAATTAAGGAGAGATAAAATGTCTGTCAACGTTAGAAGAATTAAACAAGGTAAAGTAGAGAGAGTTACATTTGGAAAGTGTAATGAACTTATAAAAGTACCACCACTTCTTGAAATTCAAAAAAAATCTTATAAAGACTTTTTGTCAAAAGGAATTAAAAAAACTATTGACGAGTTTTTTCCAATAACAGATTACTCTGGCAAAGCAAAATTATATATCACAGAAATTTTGCCTTTTCAAGAACCAAAGTATGATATAAAAGAATGTAAAAGAAGAGGAGCAACTTATTCTGCTCCTTTGAAGGTAAAAGCTCGTTTTGTTGTTGAAGAAACTGGACAGGCGGTTGAACAGGAAGTATTTTTAGGTGATGTTCCTATGATGACCGATCAAGGTTCTTTTGTGTTCAATGGAATAGAAAGAGTTGTTATTAATCAAATTGTAAGAGCACCTAGTGTTTATATGACTCGTGAAAAAGAAAATAATGCTACTTTGAAAGCACAAATGATTCCAGTTCACGGTACTTGGATTGAAATCAAGCAAGGGGCAAATGAAAATTTAAAAATTGTTCTTGAAAGAAAAAGTGTTATTAGTTTAGGTGTATTCCTAAAATGTTTTGGTTTCACCAATGAAGAAATTGTTAAATTATTCGGTGAGAATAGATACATTAAATATGTTATTGATAAAGAAACTCAGACTACTCAGGAAGAATGTTTGCTTGAGTTTTCAAGAAAAACAAGACCAACAGATGTTCCTTCTGTTGAAAGTACAAGAAGTTTCTTGAATGCTTCATTTTTTACAGATGCTTATTACAATCTTTCAAAAGTTGGTAGATATAAAGTAAATAAAAAGCTTGCTTTAAGAGAGAGATTACCTGGGCTTATTAATGCTGATAATATTGTAGTTGATGGAGAAATCTTAGTTAAAGCGGGTGAAGAATTTAATGCAGAAAGTGCAGATAGAGTTCAAAACGCAGGTGTTAATGAAGTTTGGATACAATTTAATGGTAAACGTCATCTTTTAAGAGGAAATAACCGTGTGACTTTATCTAAAGTTCTTGATTGCAATCAAGAAGAGCTCGGAATTTTTGAAGATGTTTATTATCCAGTTTTAAAACAAATGATTGCAGAAAATAATACAAAAGAAGAATTATTAAAGGCAATTAAGGAAAATGCTAAAGAATTAGTTATAACTACATTAACTATGGATGACATTCTTGCTACTGTTTCAGTTTACCTTGATGTACTTGAAGGATTTGCTGGAATAGATAAAATCGAACATCTTTCTAATAAGAGGGTTGCTACTGTTGGTGAACTTACTTGTAACGCATTTAGAAGTGGCGTAACAAAGCTTTCTGTTAATATTAAAGAAACTTTACAAGGCCGTGAATTTGTAGAAGTAACCCCTTCTCAAATAATGAATCCAAAAGCTGTTAATAAAGCTCTTCGTGATTTCTTCTCACAATCACAACTTTCACAAATTATGGATCAAAAGAATCCTCTTTCTGGAATTACTCAAAAAAGACGTGTTTCTGCTATTGGTCCTGGAGGTATTAAGAAGGAAAGAGCAGATCCTGAAATTCGTGATATTCATTACACACATTATGGTAGAATTTGTCCTATCGAAACGCCAGAAGGTCAATCAATTGGACTTCTTAATACTCTTGCAACTTATGTTAGAGTTAATGATTATGGTTTCCTAGAAACTCCTTATAGAGTAGTTGACAAGGAAAGGGGCGTTGTTACTAAAGATATTGTTTATAAAATGGCTGATGTAGAAAATGATAGTTATATTGCTCAGGCAATTGAACCTTTAGATGATGAAGGTCACTTTATAAATTCTCATATTATTTGCCGTCACGGTTCAACAAATATTGATGTACCAGCAAGTAAAGTTGATTATATGGATGTATCTCCAAAACAACTTATTTCAGTCGCTACGAGTTTGATTCCTTTCGTAAGTGGCGATGAAGCAAACCGTGCGCTTATGGGCGCAAATATGCAACGACAGGCTGTGCCTGTGATTAAACCAGAAGCTCCTATTGTTGGTACTGGAATGGAAGCTGTTGCTGCTCACGATAGTGGTTGCGTTATACTTGCAAAGCGTGCAGGTAAAGTTACTTATGTTTCAGCAGATGAAATTAGAGTTCTCACTGAAAAAGGTGATGAAGATATTTATAGTCTTATTAAGTTTGCAAAAGCAAACGATGATGTATGTTTCAATCAAAGACCTTGTGTTGTAAAAGGTGAAAAAGTTAAAGAAGGTGATGTATTAACAGACGGATATTCAACAGAAAATGGGGAACTTGCTGTTGGTAAAAATGTTCTTATTGGATATATGAACTGGGAAGGACAAAACTTCGAAGATGCTATTCTTATTAATGAAAGACTAGTAAAAGAAGATGTCTATACATCTATAACACTTTATGATCACGAAATCAAATGCCGTACAACAAAACTTGGTGATGAAGCGATTACTCGTGATATTCCTAACCTTGGAGAAGATGCACTTAAGGACCTAGATGAAAATGGTATTATTAGAATTGGTGCTGAAGTTCAGCCAAATGACATTTTAGTTGGAAAAGTTACTCCTAAGGGTGAAACCGATTTAACTCCAGAAGAAAGACTTTTAAGAGCAATTTTTGGTGATAAAGCCAGAGATGTTAGAGATACCTCTCTTAGAGTACAACACGGTAAAGGTGGTGTAGTTGTTGATGTTCAGGTATTTTCTAAGAAGAACAAAGATGACCTTGAACCTGGTGTCAATATGATGGTAAGAGTTACCGTTGCTCAAAAACGTAAGATATCGGTCGGGGACAAAATGTCTGGTCGTCACGGTAATAAAGGTGTTGTATCTATCGTATTACCTGAAGCAGATATGCCTTATATGGCAAATGGACAGCCAATTGATATAGTTTTAAGTCCTCTTGGTATTCCATCACGTATGAACATTGGGCAGGTTATGGAAGTACATTTAGGGCTTGTAGCAAAAACACTTGGATGGAAAGTTGCGACTCCAGCATTTGATGGTGCTACAATGGAAGACATAAAAGAATTACTTGTTGGAAATAATTTCCGTGAAGATGGAAAAATTCAACTTTACGATGGTAGAACAGGAGAACCTTTTGATAATCTTTCTACTGTTGGTGTTAAATATATGCTTAAACTTGAACATATGGTAGATTCTAAGATTCACGCTCGTTCTATTGGGCCTTATGCTCTTATTACTCAACAACCACTTGGTGGTAAATCATTATTTGGTGGTCAGAGATTTGGTGAAATGGAAGTTTGGGCTCTTGAAGCTTATGGTGCAAGCCATATCTTACAAGAAATGCTTACTGTTAAATCTGATGATCTTAATGGTCGTCTTAGAACTTACGAGTCTATTATTAAAGGACTTCCTATTGCAGAACCTGGAATTCCTGAATCATTTAAAGTACTCGTAAAAGAATTGCAGGCTCTTGGACTTGATGTTAAAATTTTAGCAGAAGGTGATAAAGAAATTTCACTTTCTGAACTTAGTCAAGATGAACAAGACCAGGCAAATACAATTGCAAAAGATACTGAAAAAGACCTTGCTGAAGGAATATTTGATTTTGAAGAACATTTAAACAACACTTCAGAAGAGGCATCAGAAGAAGTTAAAGAAGTCTACGAAGAAACAACCAAAAACGATTTGGATAATCTTGATATATTTGATGATTTCGGCGACTTTGATGATTAATAAAAAGGGGATTTGATATGTTTGAATTAAACAATTTTGATTCCATAAAGATTGGAATTGCTTCTCCAGAAAAAATAAGAGAATGGTCTCACGGGGAAGTTACTAAACCAGAAACTATCAATTATAGAACTCAGAAGCCGGAAAGAGATGGTCTTTTTTGTGAAAAGATTTTTGGACCTAGAAAAGATTGGGAATGTCAATGTGGAAGGTACAAAAGAGTTCGTTACAAGGGCGTTGTTTGCGATAAATGTGGTGTTGAAGTCACAAGAGCAAAAGTAAGAAGAGAGAGAATGGGGCACATAGAACTTGCTGCCCCTTGTACTCATATTTGGTTTTTCAGAAATGTACCTTCTAAAATCGGTACACTTCTAGAAATGACACCAAAAGTACTTGAACAAATTGTTTATTATGTATGCTATGTAGTTTTAGATCCAAAACGCACAGATCTTGCTTATAAGCAAGTTATTACAGATAAGGAATATCACGAAGCTTGTGATAAATATGGTTATGATGCTTTTGAAGTTGGTATGGGTGCATCAGCAATTAAAAGATTGCTTTCTGAAGTAGACCTTGAGAAAGAGGCAAAATCTCTTAAAGAAGGGTTACTTACTATGAAAGGTCAAAGAAGAATCAAGGCTATTAAAAAGCTTGATGTTGTTGAATCTTTCATTAAGAGTGGAAATAATCCTACTTGGATGGTGCTTGATGTTATACCTGTTCTTCCTCCTGATCTTAGACCTATGGTTCCTATTGATGGTGGTAGATATGCTACAAGTGACTTAAATGACCTTTATAGAAGAGTTATAAATAGAAATAATCGTCTTAAAAAATTAATGGAACTTGGCGCTCCTGATGTAATTGTAAGAAATGAAAAGAGAATGCTCCAAGAGGCTGTTGATAACCTTATTGATAATGGTAAAAGAGGTAAGGCAGTACAGAGTTCTAAACAACGAGATTTGAAATCTCTTACTGCAATGCTAGGTGGAAAACAAGGTAGATTTAGATTGCACCTTCTTGGTAAACGTGTTGATTATTCAGGACGTTCAGTTATCGTTGTAGGTCCAGAACTCAAGATGTATCAGTGTGGTGTTCCAAAAGAAATGGCTCTAGAATTATTTAAACCATTTATTATGAATAGGCTTGTTGACCTTAATAAGTCTCATAATATTAAATCTGCAAAAAGAATGATTGAAAAAGAAAAGCCAATTGTTTGGGATATTCTTGCAGAAGTAATTAAGGATCACCCTGTATTCTTAAACCGTGCGCCAACACTTCATAGACTTTCTGTTCAAGCATTTGAACCTGTTCTGGTTGAAGGTAGAGCTATTAAATTGCATCCATCTGTCTGTGCTGCGTTTAATGCTGACTTCGATGGTGACCAAATGTCTATTCACGTTCCATTATCGCTTGATGCAAGAACTGAAGCTAGAACACTTATGCTTGCTTCAAATAATATTTTGAAACCATCAGATGGTGACCCAATTGTTACTCCATCACAGGATATCATTTTAGGTTGTGCTTATATGACAATTCAAAAAGATGGAGTAAAAGGAGAGGGTAGTATATTCTCATCAGTTGATGAAGCAATCATTGCTTATCAAACACAACAACTTCATCTTCAAGCAAAAATTAAAGTAAGAATTGAAAAAGAAGTTGATGGAAATAAGTATTCTAAAATAATAGAAACCACAGTTGGTAGAATTTTATTCAATGAACAAATACCACAAGATTTAGGATATGTTGATAGAACTAATCCAGATAATTATTGCGAACTTGAATTAAATCGTGAAATCGTTAAAAAAGATCTTGGTAATATTTTAGCGAGAGCTTATGACATTCACGGCACAACAGAATGTGCTAAACTTGTTGATAAAATTAAATCTACAGGTTACAAATATTCAACTCTTGGAGCCCTTACTGTTAATGCATTTGATATTTCAGAACCTAAAGAAAAGTATGAAATAATTGCTGAAACTGAAGTAAAAGTAAAAGAGAATGAGAAACTATTTAGAAGAGGTCTTATTACTAACGAAGAGAAAGTTAAGATTAATAATGAGTATTGGACTGAAACTAAATCAAAAGTTGTAGAGGCAGTTGTTGCTAGTATGGCTGATGATAATCCATTTAAGATTATGTATGTATCAGGTGCCCGTGGTTCTACTGACCAAATAAACTCTCTTTGTGGTATGATTGGATTAAAGGTTACAGCATCTGGTGAAATGGTTGGGCCTATTAAATCTTCTTTCGTTAAAGGTTTGTCTCCAATTGAATATTTCATCACTGCTCGTGGTATTAGAAAGTCACTTTCTGATACAGCCTTAAAAACAGCGGATTCAGGATATCTTACACGTCGTCTAGTAGACATATCACAAGATGTAGTAGTTACTACAGAAGATTGCTTTGCTGATTTGGGTGAAAATGTTAAAGGTGTTTGGGTTTCTGACCTTGTTGTTGATGGCGCTGTTCAAGAAACTTTAGCAGAAAGAATTTACGGTAGAGTATGTGTTGATGATATTATTAATCCTAAGACACAAGAATTGCTTGTTCCTGCAAATACAATGATAACAAAAGAACAAGCAAATCAAATTACAGAGGCTGGAATTACTAAAGTACAAATCCGTTCATTATTTACTTGTCGTTGCAAACACGGTGTATGTGCTAAGTGTTATGGTAGAGATTTAAGTAATAAAAGTATGGTTAATATTGGTGAAGCAGTTGGTATTGTTGCTGCTCAATCAATTGGTGAACCTGGTACACAACTTACAATGAGAACTTTCCACTCTGGTGGTGTTGCTTCAGCGCTTGATATTACACAAGGTCTTCCTCGTGTAGAAGAAATCTTTGAAGCTAGAAAACCAAAAGGTGAAGCGCTTATTTCTGAAGTTGCAGGGAAAATTACAATTAAACAAGATCCTAAATATTATTACTTTACAATTTCTTCTAGAGATGGTGATGTAGAATATGAAGCAAAGAAACCAGTTGTTCTTTTAGTAAAAAATGATGATATAGTTGAACCTGGTACACAAATTACAGCAGGTGCTATTAATCCAGCAGATTTATTAAGAATGAGAGGTGTTAAAGGACTTCAAGAATATTTACTTACTCAAGTAATTGACACATATAGAGGACAGGGTGTTAAAGTTAACGATAAACACGTTGAACTTATTATTAGACAAATGCTGAAGAAAGTAAAGGTTGAGTCTTCTGGAGATACATCTTTACTTCCTGGAGAAATAGTAGATGTATATAGATGTGATGAAGAAAATGAAAGAATTCTTCAAGAAGGTGGAGTACCTGCCACTGTAAAGAGAATACTTTTAGGTATTACAAAAGCTTCATTATCAACTGAAAGTTTCCTTTCTGCAGCATCATTCCAAGAGACATCAAGAACTCTTACTGATGCATCTGTTAAGGGCAAAGTAGATAATTTACTTGGTCTTAAGGAAAATGTAATTATTGGGAAATTAATTCCTGCAGGGACTGGTCTAAAAAATTATAGATCAGTTATGCCAGTAGTAATTAAAGATGAAGATACTGATATAGATGTAGATATTGCAGAATAATTAAAAAATCCACTTTAATAGTGGATTTTTTGTTTTAGTAGGTAGATTTGTTTTACTTTTTGTCGAATTCTGAGTATAATTTTGTTTATGAATAAAAAAGTGATTACTATTATTTCTTCTTTAATAATATTAGCAATATCTGTAACTTTATTGTTGATCATAGTATTAGGAATGGATAAGAAAAATGATGATGATATATCTCACAATGATGAACTTTCGTGTAGTGTAGATGACTTAAATATCTCAGTTGGCGACAAGATATTTGATTTTTATAGTTTTAATAAGTTAAATGTAGAGGTGAGTTTTTCTTTAGATAAGCTTGGTATAATTAATATAAATGAAAATTATATTGAATCTATAAAAGTAGGTGAGGTAACAGTTACTATTTCTGGAGTGAAAGGTAATGAGGTTTGTAGTAAGCAATTTGTTGTTACAGTTAAGGATAATGAATATAATATAAAAATAGTTCCAGTACTAAATTGTAGATATGATGATATAGGAAAAATAATTTATATGGAAGCAAATTCTTGTCATTTCTATGTTGAGGTTTACAATAATATAGGTAATAAGCTTGAAAATGTAAATTATGACATTGTTTATGAAGAAGGGGAAGCAATTTTAAAACACGAATTAATAGATTATATCCTTATAACAAACGATAATTGTAAATTGATATTTAAATTTGAAAACTCAACAAAATTGATAGAAGTAAATGTAGTGATTTTTAATGATAATATAAAAAAGGATTTTGATAACTCAAAATCCTCTTTTAGGTATACGGTCAACTTAGGAGTTACCGTGTAATTTGTATTGCTACAAATTACTCTTTTATGATAACATATATTTTTCAATTTGACAAGCATTTTTGCAAAATTTTTTACAAAAATTTACAAAATTTTATATAAATAATAAAAAACAACTAATTTAAAGTTGTTTTTATGTTTTACCATTTTTTAATTCATTTTACAAATCTCAATATCTTTCATAGTCATCATCGTCTTTTATATAACTTTCAGGTACATAACCATATTTGTCATAAGCTTCTTGACGAATTTCTGCTTTTTTTGCATTATTTAATGCTTCATTGATAGTTTTTGTTCTAATCTCATCATTTATCAGATCAAGCATTTTTTGATCTTTATCAAATTGAAATCTTTCTTTCAAAATTTTTAATTCTTTTAAAGAATAATTTTCTAATTTAAAATTTTTCATATTACCTTCAATAAAAAAAGTTGAAAACCTTTTAGCAAATGGCAAAAATCTAAAAGGTTTTTGCCGTTCGTCAAGAGGATTCCAACCCATCTTAATCAATTCTTAAAATAATACGTCCAGAACGATAGAGAGATATTATTTGGTAGCCTCTAGGAGAATCGAACTCCTGATTCCGCCGTGAGAGGGCGGCGTCTTAACCGCTTGACCAAGAGGCCTTATTTTTTAAAACATCATTATTATAACAAATAATATAAAAAAAATCAAGTGCTTTTATATATTTTACTTTGTTTTTTTCTTGTTTTAGGTTATACTATTTATATAATATATTAAAGGGTTAATTATGTTTAGTCGAAAGGTTAAAGTTGGAATTGCTTTTGGTGGTGGTGGAGCTAGAGGTTTGACACATTTAGGTGCTATAAAAGCATTTGAAGAATTTGGCTTAAAATTTGATTTTGTAGCAGGAACTAGTGCGGGCAGTATTGCCGGTGCTTTTTATGCAGCAGGTTATACTTATAAACAGATGTATAATATTATAAAAAATTTGAGTGAAAAAGATATAAAGAGGAATTTTATTCCATTTACTCCTTCAAAACTTGATGGTGTGGGTGAGATAATAACAAATAATCTTGGTGATATAGATATTGAGCAACTTCCTACACCATTTGCAGCAGTTGCTGTTGATATTAAATCTACTAAAGAAATCTGTTTTGCTAAAGGAAATTTGGCAAAGGCGGTTATGGGTAGTTGTGCAGTACCTGGTGTTTTTCAACCGGTTATATATGATGATATGATTTTATGTGATGGTGGACTTCAAAATACAATTCCAGCTGATATTCCAAAGTATTTTGGTTGTGATTATGTTATATCTATAGATGTAAATAAATCAAGAACCTTTGGAACATCTAGTACAAAGTTCATTGATGTTATAACTTGCTCTATTCGAATACTAATGAAAAGTAATGCTGTAAGAGGGTATTCTAATTCTGACCTAGTTATTGCCCCAGAAACTAAGCGTTTTAAAGCAACGAAAACTGATGGTATGGATGAAATGATAGAAGAAGGTTATAAAGCGACTATAGATGCTATGCCGCAAATAATGGAAATTTTTAATAGAAAGAAAGGAATAAAAAATAAGATAACGAATAAAGATATTACATTTATAAGATAATACAAATGAAGAAAAAGAAAGCTTTCAATGAAAAATTAAGAGAATCAGTTCTATCAAAAGGCGAATTTTATGTTAAGATTTTCATAACATTTCTATTCGTCATTTTATATTTATTAATTTTCTTTTTTAATAATGGTTTAATTGCATTTGAGAGATATGATTATGCTTATGGTTTTAAAGGTGATTCGTTTCAAGTACATTTTATAGATGTTGAAAACGGAGATGCTATATTATTAAGGTTACCTAATAAAAAGACAATTTTGATTGATACCGGATCCCAAAAGCATTATGAAAGGGTTGCTTCTTATATAAAACAATATAGGTTTTATGAAAAACTAAATAATATTGATTATTTAGTTTTAACTCATACTGATAATGATCATATCGGAAATGCGACAAAAATCATAAAAGATTTTGGCGTAAAAACTTTATTTAGACCCAAAATTTATTCAACATTTGAATTTGAAAATGATATGTCGGTTAATGATTATAAAATTTCTGATGATATAATCTATGATCAGGTTATAGCTAGTGCATATAAGCATAATTGTGAGATATTGTTTAATGAAAAGGGTTTGAGATTTGTAGAGGGCGATGTAGGAATAGAGTTTTTATCACCTAAAAAGGATGTTTATTCTGAAAATAATAATTATAGCGCTGTAATAATGATTAGTTATAAAAATAAAAAATTTTTATTTACAGGAGATGCTGAAACTTCAATCGAAAAAACATTAATAGAGGATTATGGGAATTTTCTTAAGGCAGATGTTTTAAAAGTAGGGCATCACGGTTCAAAGACTTCTACTTCACAAGAATTTTTGAATATGGTTAAACCGCAATATGCTATTATTTCTTCAAGTGGAAATTCTACATTACATCCTAATAGTGAAGTAGTAGAAAGATTAAAGCAAAATGATATAGAAATTTTGGCAACTGCTAATATCGATAGTTTTGCTTTGAGTTTGCAAAATGATGAAATTAAAATAAAAAGAGCAGAAAAACAAA
>CARXKP010000012.1:0-12324 GCA_949096025.1 uncultured Eubacteriales bacterium | reverse complement strand
AATTCTAATTTTAAATTTAAAAATCGCTAGTAGATTAATTGAATTTATGATAAAATATGCCTATGGATAAAAACGATACAAAAATAAATATATTGATTGTTTCGCTTAATGATACTTTTAGTAATAAAGTTGCCATTAGTTTAGCCGACAGGTTAGATATGTTTGTTGTGGATTGTTATCAAATGATAGTCTATGATTTAACTAACCCAAAAGAAGTTTTAGAAAAATGCGGAATTGAGTATTTTAAGAAACGCGAGAGAAGTGTAATAAAACATTGTGGTGAGTTTAATAATACTGTTATATCCATAAGTTATGACTTATTTAAGGATCATATAGAGTTGTTTTCAAAATCAATCATTTTTTATTTGAGATTACCAGAAGAAAAAGTTGAGAAGGTGATAAATAAAATTGACTATAAAAATAGAGATGAAAATTTAAAAAAAATAGTAAGTATCATTATAGAAAATGATAAATGTTTAACAACTCAATCAGTTAATAAGATTACAGAAAAATTAGGAGAACTATATGAAAATTGCTGAAAAAACATTAAATTATGTAAAATCAATTACGGCTCAGGCTATTTCCTGTTCTGGGAGCGGACATACAGGTGCTTCACTTGGAGTTAGTGCAATTATGCTTGCACTTTTTAAAGATCATTATAATTTTGATATATCTGATACCGATTACCTTAATCGTGATAGATTTGTTTTATCAGCAGGTCACGCTTGTCCTGTTTATTACACATTATTATCTTTATTTGGGTTTGATGTTTCACTGCAGGATTTAAAGAACTTGCAAAAGTTAGGTTCTAAAACTCCTGGAAACCCAGAGTATAAAACGACAGATGGAGTTGAAATTTCAACTGGTCTTGCAGGACAAGGGGTAGCGAATGCTGTTGGAATGGCTCTAGCACAATCAATAATGGCAGAAAGATTTAACAGTGTTGGTTTCCCAATAATAAATCACTATACATATTGTTTGGCTAGTGATGGATGTTTGATGGAAGGTGTTGCGCAAGAAGCTTGTTCATTGGCAGGTAATCTCAATTTAAATAAACTCATCTTATTATATGATTCTAATGATGTAACTATGGATGGAAGCCTTTCTTTAACTAATAGAGAAAATATTTCTAAGAAATTTAAGGCAATGGGATGGAATGTTGTCAAATGCTATAAAGGAAATGATTTTTTTGCTTGTTCTAAAGCCATTCAAAAAGCAAAGTCATCTCAAAATCCCACAATAATAATTTTCAAGACTACAAGTGGTATAGGAACATCAAAGGAAGGAACATCTTCTATTCATAGTGTTGCATTAAGTGGTGAAGAAATTAAAGTTTTTAATAAAAAAATGGGAGTTTGTGAAAATTTTTATGTTCCTAACGATGTGCGTGATTGGTGTATGGCAAGTTCGAGAATGGGAAAACTGGAACACGAAAAATGGAATCAAAATTTAGCAGTTTATGCTAATTCTAATCCTGAATTATATAGACAATTAAATAATTTCTTTGATAAAAAGAAAATCGATATTGATAAACTGGCTAGAAATTCCTACAAATGGGAAGGGATGTCTGGTAGAGAAGTTAATAAAATTGTTTTAAATGAACTAGGTGAAAAATTATTTCAAATTATGGGTGGCACTGCTGATGTTTCACTGCAGAGTTATACATCTATAGACGATGCTGGTAATTATTATACAGGTAATAGACGAGGAAGAAATATCCATTTTGGAGTACGAGAACACGCAATGGGGGCGATAATTAATGGAATAAGTTTATATGAGGATTTTATTCCATTCTGTACTACCTTTCTTAGTTTTTCAAATTATATGCTTCCTTCTATTAGAATGGCAGCACTTATGAAATGTAATTCAATCTTTTTCTTTACGCACGACAGTATCTATGTAGGAGAGGAAGGAGCAACATATCAGCCGATAGAAGAACTTGGCACTTTAAGGTCAATTATTGGTCTTACTACTATTAGACCTTGTGATGGTAATGAATTATTGGCAGGATATAAGTATTACCTGCGTGAAGGAGGTCCAGTTGCTTTTATTCTTTCCAAACAGCCTATGGATGTGGTAGATTCGAAATATAAAGATGCTGAGTTTGGAGGATATATTTTAAAACCAGCAAAAAAAGATGCTGATATTATTATTTATGCAAGTGGCAGTGAAGTGTCTTTGGCTGTCGCGGTTGCAAATGAGTTAGAAAAAAAATATGATGTTAGCGTTGTGTCTATGCCAAGTTTAAATATTTTTGAAAAACAAACTCTTGCTTATAAAAATAAAGTACTGCAAAAAAGTGCAACTTTAAGAGTTGCCATAGAGGCATCTAATGATTCTACTTGGTATAAATATCTAGGTGATAACGGATTATTTATATCAGTTGAAGATTATCAAAAAAGTGGAAACGGAAAGGAAGTATATGAAAGTGCAGGGTTTAATGTTAAAGATATTGTTAGAAGAATAACTAAAAGGATGCCTAGATAAATGTCAAAATTTATATATTAACTTTTGACAAATTTAGTAGTTTTAAGTCTTTTATCGACAGGATAATAAAGTCATTTAAAATCATCTCTTTGTATAATATATAAAGAGGTGATTTTTATGTTTAGTAGAAAAAATATTGTCCTTTCTGGAGTAGATAACTCTTCACAAAAAGCGGTGTTATCTTTAGAATATGATGGACAAATGGCGAAGGGAAAGTTAAGATTATATAATTTTGGGGCAGAACCAAAAGGTATTATAAGTTTAGGAATTTTTCAGGATGGTAATGTAGTAAAGGCTGGTTTAATAAAGTGTTCACAAATGCTTTATACTTTTGCTTGCCAAGCAAATGAAATTTCAGATGAATTTTCTTGTGCTGTAATAAATTTTGTGAATGGTGAACCTAATCCAATTTTATTTGGAAAAGGTGAAGGTTGTATCAATAAAGACGACATATTTACTAAAATAGCTGCAGAGTTAAAAAGTACTAACTCTGCAAGTGAGGTAGAGAGGACACTTGATAAATATGATGTAGATTATGATAAAAGCCTAAAAGAAGAAATCGAAAATGAAATTGATGAATATCTTGAAGAGGAAGGTGAAAGTAAAGAAGAATGTAATGATTGTGAAAACTGCATTTATAAAAAATATTATTTAGAAAATTGTAAAAGTCAAGAACTGGGAATGATTAATGAAGTTTTATCGAATTCTGATGAAAATAATGAGGAAACATCTAGTGAATTTAAATTTTATGATGAACTAAAACCTCAGATAGATAAATTGTTCAGTAAATATCCTACAGAGGATTATCTCGAAAAATTATTACCAAATACAAAGTGGGTCAAGGTAAATTTAGATGATAGTGATAATTATTTTGTACTAGGTTTAATATATGAACAAGAAAATCTTAAATATATTTGTTATGGTGTTCCAGGAGTTTTTTCAAAAAATCCACCAAGAGAATTATCTGGTTTTCCTATTTGGTTTCCACTTGAAGAATCTAAACCTCAAGGCTTTGGATATTGGCTCTCTTATCAAGATGCTGATAGTGGTGAAAGTGTAAAAGCCATAGTGGTTTAAAAGAGTGAATATGAGAATAATATTTTTAATTTTATTTGCAATACTTATATTAATGCTAATTATGCTTTCTTTATATCTACTAATAGGGAATAGTTATTATCGAAAATTTTTTGTAAAATTTAAAAAACTTGATAAAGAAATAAAAGTAGAAGAAAGAGAAGATTTTTATAAAAATTTTGAAAAGTTGACATTGGAAAGTTTTGATAATTTAAAACTTAATGGATATTATAAAGATAATAATAGTGAACGCTTAGTAATTCTTGTACACGGTTTAACTAATAGTGCATATGATATGATAGATTATGCTAATATTTTTTTATCGAGAGGTTATGATATTCTTTCAATAGATATGCGTGCTCACGGAAAAAGTGAAGGACGAGAAATAACTCTTGGTAAAAACGAAAGCAATGATTTGGTCGCTTGGATTAAATTAATGGTGGATAAAAAACCTAGGTACAAGATTGTTTTGTTTGGAATATCAATGGGAGCTAGTACAGTTTGTTTAACAATCGGTAAAGAGATTGATAATAATGTAGTATTAGCAATTTCAGATTGTGGCTATGACAATGCTGATAAAGAATTAAAATATTTATTTTCTAAACAAAAAATTCTACCAGGTTTAATGTATAAAATCTTTTATAACTATGTAAAAAAATCAAGAGAAATTGATTTAAAGAAGATAGATCCTTTTTCTAGTCTTAAAAATAATAAATTGCCAGTACTATTTATTCACGGTGATAAAGATGAAGTAGTTCCGGTTGAGATGGTGTATAATTTATCTTCACAAGTCCCTGATCCACGAAGGAATTTACTTATTGTAAAAGATGCTGGGCATTGTGGTTCATATAAAACAGACAGACAACTTTATTTAAGTACTGTAAATCAATTTTTGCAAAAATATAATATGTAAAAAAGAGGGTAAAACCCTCTTTTTTTAGTATTCCGTTTTTGACTTTTTTATGAGTGATTCATAGTCAGTTTCTGCTTGTAATTTTTGTTTTTCTAACAAGTAATCTTTTCCTTTTTCTATTGTTATTTGAAATCTTCTTTCTCTCTTTAAAAAGTCTAAATATTCTTCGCTATTCATTTGACTACTTAATTCTAAGTTGTTATCCATAGGATTGTATTTATACAATGGCCAAAATCCGCAGTCAACTGCTTGCTTAGTTTCAGACATCATATTAGATAAATCAAATCCTTGGTTTACGCAAGGGGAGTAAGCAATAACAATGCTTACTCCTTTATAATCTTGTGCTTCTTTGAGTGTTTTTATTGCGTGATTCATATTCCCGCCAAGTGCGATTTGTCCTACAAAAACATCTTTATATGAAAGTGCTATAAGCCCAAGATTCTTTTTGAATACAGATTTTCCACTATCTGCAAATTTAACGCTAGCTCCTGTTGGAGTGGCTTTACTTGCTTGACCGCCTGTATTAGAGTAACTTTGATTGTCTAGTACCAATATGTTTACATCTTCACCACTTGCAAGAACGTGGTCTAGACCTCCATAGCCAATATCATTAGCCCAACCGTCGCCTCCAATAATCCATATTTTTTTATCTTTATTAGTATTATACTGACTTCCAAGTTTAATACCAAGGCCAAATTCAGCATTGTCTTCAAATAAACTGTTTGCCCAGAAAATTCCACCATTTTCATCTGTTCCATAGGGACAAGCACCGAAAGTTCCGCCATATATAGATGAGCAACCCGTTGCATTTGCTATCATCATATTACTTCCATTAAGCATAGTTAATATTTTAATGTAAGAAGTTTCGCCACAGCCTGCACAAGCACCAGAAAATTCAAATAAACTATTTTTAAATTGAAGCCCTTTTGTCATACTTTCAGAAAACAAAGTCTGTTTTTCTTGTTTCAACTGAATTTCTTCCTTATATTCATATACTTTTTTATTATAAACTTCTTCAGTATCGACCATTTCAAGAGCTTTTTTTATTGCTGGACAAGTTTTTGCACATACTCCGCAACCAGTACAATCATCAGGCGAGAGTAAGATTTTGTAAAGTTTATCATTAAGTCCGATTGCTTTCACAAAATCTTCTTTTGGAGTATTTGCATCAATAAGTAAAGCTTTTAATGCAGAATGCGGGCAGGCTATTACACATTGTCCGCATTGAATACAATTTTCTTTAATCCAATTTGGAAGTTTTGATGCAATACCTCGCTTTTCATATTTACTTGTAGAAAGAGGAGTAGAACCATCTGCTTCAAATTTTGATACTTTAATATCGTTTCCTTTCAGATTTTTAATAGGAAGCATTATATCATTATAAAATTTATCATTAATTTCTTTGGAGGTTTCGATATACTCTTTTCCTTCAAGAGAAGATACATCTACTTCTTCTACTGATGATAAAGCGATTTTCATTGCTATGATATTTTTTTCAACAACATCTTTGCCTTTTATAGCAAATGTTTGTTCGATAGATTTAGAAATGTTTTTAATGATATCTTCAGTGCTAAGAAGATTTGTGCATTTGAAAAGTGCTGCTTGCATAATGATATTAATTTTACTTCCTAGTCCATTTTCTCTTGCAAGTTTTTGCCCATCTATTACAAATAACTTAGAATGAGTTTCTTTTATTTTTTCGACATATTTCTTGGGTAAAATTCGTCCAATTTCATTTCTGTTAAAGATTGTATTGATTAAAACACTGCCATTTTCTTTAAGTCCATCAAGACAATTATATCTTGTTACAAAAGAGTAGTTGTTTATTGAAATTAAATTAACATCACTAACAAGATATTCACTTTTTATTGGATTATCAGATAATCTCAAGTGTGAGATAGTAAGACTTCCTGATTTTTTTGAATCATATTCAAAATATCCCTGTACATATTTATCATAATTTTCGCCCAAAATTTTGATTGTAGATTTACTAGCTGAAACTGAGCCGTCAGAACCTAATCCAAATATTTTTATTGCAAAGCAATTATCGCTATAAGGAGATTTGGTAAGTGGGAGAGAGGAATTAAACATATCGTCATCAATACCTACTGTAAAATCATCTTTTGAAGTGATTAGTTGCATATTTTTGTAAACTGCATTGACACACGATGGAGTAAAATCTTTACCACCCAAGCCATATCTTCCACTAAGAATCTTTATATCTTTTTTGCTCGAATTTATAGCAGAAACAACATCAAGATATAGAGGAGGTTTTGCTCCATTTTCCTTTGTTCTATCTAATACAGTAATTGTTTTAATAGATTTTGGTAAAATATCTAAAAATAAGTGATTGATAAAAGGCCTAAATAAACGAATTTTTACAAGTCCAATTTTTTCATTTTTGTTTTGTTTTATATATTCTTCTATAGTTTCGCAAGAAGATCCCATTGAAATTATTATATTTTCTGCTTTAGGATTTCCAACATATTCAAATGGTTTAAAGTTTGAATTTGTTTTCTTATTTATTATATCAAAAACTTCCAAAACATTTTTTTCAATACTTTGGTAACAGTCAGTATTTCTTTCACGATTTTGAAAGAATACATCTGGATTTTGTGCGGTACCATATTGTTTATCTTGGTAAGAGTTAATAAATTTTTTAGGATAATTTTCTAAAATATTTTTTAATTCTTCATCTTCAAAGACCTTAATTTTTTGATATTCGTGACTAGTTCTAAAACCATCAAAATGGTGCAAAACGGGTAAAGAGCATTTTAATGCAATTAGATGTGCAGCAGGTGCAAGGTAAGCTGCTTCTTGTACAGAAAAGGAGCCAAGCATAATACAACCTGTACTTCTGACAGACATAATATCAGAATGGTCACAAAATATTGATAAGGCGTGACTTGCAACAGCTCTGGATGCAACGTGAATAACTGCAGGTAGACATTCTCCTGCAAGTTTAAACATATTAGGTATCATTAATAGCAAGCCTTGGCTAGATGTAAAAGTACTTGATAGAGAATGAGAAGAAAGAGCACCGTGTAAAACTCCAGCTACTCCAGCTTCTGATTGCATTTCAATCATTTTAACATCTTCACCTAGGATGTTTTTAACGCCTTTACTACATAACGATGAAGCGCATTCAGCCATTGGACTTGAAGGTGTAATTGGATAGATTGGAATAATCTGAGATAATTTATAAGCAACACTGCCGACAGCAGTAGAAGCATCAGTTATAATTGTTTTCATATTTTCTCCTACCTAAAAGTATAACTTTTTATTAAACTTGTGTCAAATAATATTTATTTATTATAGTTACATAAAAAAATTATTTATACAAATTATTTGACTTTTTTCATTCTTTTAATAAAATATAGGTATGAAACGAATTTTATTAATTATTGAATATGATGGAACTGCTTATTCAGGTTGGCAAAGACAACCAAATAAAAGGACTATACAGGGAGAAATAGAAGAAGCGATATTTAGAAGTATTGGAGAAAAAGTTGAAATTTTTGGGAGCGGTAGAACAGATGCTGGTGTTCACGCATTCAATCAGTCTGCACATTTTGATTTAAAAGCACCTGTGCCAATTTCAAAACTTGCTGATGTGTTAAATAATGCTTTGCCTGCGGACATTGCTATAAAATCTGCTGTTGAAGTTGATAGTGAATTTCACGCACGTTTTTCAATAAAAAAGAAAAGTTATCAATATAAAATTTATAACAATTCTATAAAAAATGTTTTTTTATCAAATAGAGCAGCTTGGGTAAAAAAGTCTCTTGATATTAATAAAATGAAAGAAGCGGCAAATTTAATAGTGGGAACGCACGATTTTAGAGGATTGTGTTCTGCTAATACTTGTGTTAGCGACTTTACAAGAACAATTTACGAAATTAATATTGATAGAAAAGAAGATTTTATATTTATCAATGTTGTAGGGAGTGGATTTTTATATAATATGGTTAGAATTATAGTTGGTACTTTAGTAGATTATACGTTAGGGAAAATTACTCTTAATGATATAAATAAGGCTGTATTAAAAGGAAGCCGTTCTAATGCAGGACAAACAATGCCTTCTTATGGATTGTATTTAAAAGAAACGATTTATTAGAAATATAAATTGTTTTTTATTGATTTTTATTATGTGATATGCTAAAATTTAACTAAATGGAGAAAATTATGATAACTGATGAAAATTTGAAAGAATTATGGAGTAAATTTTATACTGAACACGGTTTTAAAAAAATAGATGGATATTCAATTATTCCAGAAAATGACCCAACAGTTTTATTTACAACTGCTGGAATGCATCCTCTTGTCCCATATCTTTTAGGTGAACCACATCCAAGTGGAAATAAAATATTTGATGTACAAAGATGTATAAGGACTAATGATATTGATTCGGTAGGAGATGACTGGCATTTAACTTGTTTTGAGATGCTTGGTAATTGGTTTTTGGGCAAATGTCCTAAAGAGGAAATGATAAAACTTTCTTATGAATTTTTAACAAGCCCTGATTATCTTGGACTTAAAAAAGAAAATCTTGCAACAACAGTATTTGCTGGAGATGAAACAGCACCTCGAGATGATGAAACCTATAATGCTTGGAAAAATTGTGGAATAAACCAAGTATTCTTTTTGGGTAAAGAAGATAATTGGTGGGCTCTTGGTGGTGGTGTAGGACCTTGTGGACCAGATAGTGAGATGTTTCTTGACACAGGAAAGCCAAAGTGTTGTGAAGAATGTTCTCCAGCTTGTGATTGCGGTAAATATGTTGAAATTTGGAATGATGTATTTATGCAATATAATGTAAAAGGGGTTGGAGAGCAAGCTCAAAAACTTGAAAGACCAAATATTGATACTGGAATGGGACTAGAAAGAACAGTTGCTATTTTAAACAATGCTAAAAGTGTGTATGATACAGGTTGTTTAAAACAGGTCATTGATTTTATTAATGACCACGCAAAAGCTGGTTATAAAGAAAGTGAAAAGGCAACAAGATATTATAGAATTATTACTGACCACATTCGTTCAAGTGTATTTATTTTAGGAGATATTAGAGGAATTGTTCCTTCAAATGTTGGTCAAGGATATATTTTAAGAAGATTTATAAGAAGAGCAATTAACTGTGCAAGATATATTGGTCTTGATAGTAGTCTGTTTGCTAATATTGCAGATTTATATGTTGACAAATATGGTAAATATTATGATGATATTGCTTCTAAAAGAAATTTTATCAAGGATGAACTTTTAAAGGAAGTTGATAAATTCTCTAAGGCTATTGAAGAAGGGCATAAAGAGTTTGAAAAAGTAATATTAGGAATAGAAAAGCATAAACAGTTTGCTCTTCAAAAGGGAGAAACTGTTGAAAATAAGATTAGTGGAAAAGCAGTATTTAGGCTTTATGACACTTTTGGATTCCCTTTTGAACTAACTAAAGAACTTGCAGAGGAGCGGGGATATAGTGTTGATGAGAAAGAGTTTGAAGAAAAATACAAAGAACATCAAGAAAAGTCAAGACAAGCCGCTGCAGGGCAATTCAAAGGAGGTCTTGCTGATAGTTCAAAACAAAGTGCGTACCTCCATACTGCAACCCATTTGCTTCTTGCGGCATTACAAAATAAGTATGGAAAAGAAGTTAAACAAAGGGGATCTAATATAACACCTGAAAGATTACGTTTTGATTTTAATCTTGATCATAAGATGACTAAAGAAGAACTTGATGAAATTGAATATTTTGTTAACGATGCAATTTCAAAAGCTATACCTGTGACTTGTGAAATTTTAAATCTTGAAGAGGCTAAAAAGAGTGGTGCTGAAGGTATATTTGGAAACAAATATGGACAAGAAGTGAAAGTTTATACAATAGGTGAAATTAGCAAAGAAATTTGTGGGGGGCCACACGCAGAAAATACAAGTAACCTTCATCACTTTAAAATAATAAAAGAAGAATCTTCTTCTAGTGGTATTAGAAGAATAAAAGCAATTCTTGATTAATAAATTTAACTTATATTAATCATCTGTTTGATGAATAAACAATACTTTATGTTTCTTAATAAATTTCATAAATAATGATTGTTTTTTGAATATAAATGTGTTACAATATAAATAGAAAGTGATTATTTACAAAAAATAAATGCAACAAAAAGAGGAGGGGAAATGGCAAAAGGAAATGTTAAAAAAGGTTTTGCAACCTACTTAGTAATCTTATTGACTGCAATTATCGCTGCATTTTTCATCATAGTTACTGTTATGTTTTTTTCACCATTTAAAGGCATTCTAGGATTTAAATATTTTATGTATAATGACGAGGTTAATGTTCAAGAAATTCAATATGATAATCATACTATAAAATATGATTTCTATTATATTGATAAAGTTACTATTGATTGTAATTATGCAAATGTATTTATTGAAAGAAATAATATAGATGCGGGTGTTGTTACTATAGAAAATAGATGCTCAGGTTTTTCAAGAGAAGATCAAAATACAGATTTTACTTATGATATTACTTTTGCCGATAATTCTTATAAGGAAATTAACATCAAGGTTCGTGAACCTGAGGGATTTTTGTTCTTTAAAAAAGATATTAATATTACGATAAATGTTTCTCGTGCAAGAGCGCAAAGTTTAGAAAATACAATTATTGACATTAATAACACAAATGGAGATGTTTACGTAGGGAAGAATGTTCTTAGCCAAGAAGATTTGGCACATAACCCTGAGTTATCTATAAAAGAACTTAATGTTAAGACTGTTAAAGGTGATTTAGTAATCTTAAATTATAATAAAAAAATCGACAGATTGTTTGTAAAAACAACCAAAGGTAGTGTTGATATTAGGGGAAGTGTAAAAATTGGTGAACTTGATTTACACGCATCCCAGGCTGATATTGAAATGACGGCGGTTGATGTTGATACTGCAGTTCTAGATTTGGATAATTCTGATTTTGAAACAAAGTATATAAAAGCTAATAGTGTTGATTTATCTATTAATAATGGTCATCTTGATGTTGAATCTTTTCAGGGTGCAATAACTTCTAATAAAATGATTTATGATATGGGTAAAGCAGAGATTAACATTGGTAAAGTCGATGGTTATGTAAGTATTCCAAATGCTAATAAAGCAAAAATATGGATTGGTGAAGTTACATCCAAATCTCAAGTATACTTGAGAGGCTACTCTACAAATATTAATGTAGATAAATTGTCAGGTATGGCTTTTGTAGAAACAACTTCAGGAGATGTAAATGTTAAAACTTCTCAAGATACTTCTACTAAACCAATAGTAAATATTAAAACGGGCTCTGGAAAAGTTGAATTAGAATATAATAGAGAGGCATTACCTCAAGGGGGTATTGTGCTTGAAACTGATAATGGTTATATTGATGTAAAAGCAAACTCTGGATTGAAATGTACTCTTGAAGTATATTGGACTAGTGGAGAAGCAAGAGATAGCGTGGATGTTTATGTTAGTGGATATGATTCTGATTTTACTTTACCACTTAAGATTAGTGGTGGAGGAGAGGTATTTAAAGTAGTATCTAATAAGACAGTTTCATTAGGTTGGCTTTAAAAAAGAAGGCATAATTGCCTTCTTTTTTTCTTGATTTTCTTTTTATATTTAATTATAATTAAATCGTAGGAGTCATAATGAAAATTTTACATACAGCGGATATTCATTTGGGTATAAAGATAAATAAACTTCCGAAAGATAAATCATCATTAATGAAAGATGAAATTTTATATAATCTACGACAATTTTTTAGGTTGGCTGAAGAATATGATGTTATATTGATTTGTGGAGATTTG
The DNA here is from genome assembly GCA_949096025.1 of uncultured Eubacteriales bacterium. Taxonomy (GTDB): domain Bacteria; phylum Bacillota; class Clostridia; order Christensenellales; family UBA1242; genus Caccovivens. Next base: position 33 of record CARXKP010000012.1, on the reverse strand, counting down.
TTTCATAATAATCAGGTTACTGAAAAGATTAAA
>CARXKP010000011.1 GCA_949096025.1 uncultured Eubacteriales bacterium | reverse complement strand
TATTGAAGAAACATTCGTTTTCTTTATGAATTGAAAGGTCATAGTAGTTTGAAATAAGTATAGTACAATCTTTTAAATCTTCTTCCTTTAAGACTACTTTTTGACCATTAGATGATATCTCTTTCCCTATAAAATCATAAAGTTGACTATATACATCTATCATCAATTTGACCTTGTATTTCATACCATAATTATCATTGACAATTTTAAAAGTTTGCCCGCTAAAAAACTTTAACAATGTTATATTTAAATCCTTTTTAAGAGTTTCATCGTGCTCTTTTAAAAGGGTAACTTCTTGTATAAATGCCTGTTGCTCACCTAGCAATCTATTATTTTCAAAAAGATATCTATAAATATTAGGTTCTCTAGTTTCAAGAATATAATCTCCCTCTTCATATTCCTCTGAAAGTTTTTCTTCTAAACGAAGAAGCATTGCATTAGATGTATCACTTTCAAAATTTTTGACAATTCTAAGAACCCTCATTTCCTCATCGCAAATATAGAATTTCTCATCATCTTCTATTGCATAAATTTCCTGCCTTTCTGCTATATGGACTACAAACTTTGAAGGAAACACAGTTTCAATGTTTACCACTTTGATATATGGATTAAATTCTTCAATGTTGTATTTATAACTATTTTTATTGTGAATAAGAACGGTATGCTTATATTTAAACTTTCCACTTTCTATAATCTCTTCATTGGTATTTTCAATATACTTAGAAGAAGTTTTATATTCTATTTCCACTGTTTTTAATGAAAAAACGGTAAAAGAAAAAATGATTATAAGAATAACCACAGTTAAAACGCAACCTAAAATTATCCACCATTTTTTCTTCTTTAACATCTCTCCTCTCTTGTAAATCTCTTCTATTTAGCAAGAAAAATTTAACTGTCACAACCACGCCTAGAAATTTCTAGTCTTTTAATATCTCCACCAAGCCGTTGTAATTTTTCTGCTAATTTATAGTATCCTCTATCAATTAATTTAATATTTTCAATGGTTGTATAACCCTCTGCTACAAGCCCAGCAAGTACTAAACTTGCCCCACCTCGTAAATCTGGAGAAAAAACATCCGCTCCATATAACTTTTCTCTACCATTAATTATAGTAATGCCATTTCTAGTTTTTATGTCACATCCCATTTTTAATAGTTCTCCAACGTGCTTGCTTCTTGCCTCAAATAGATTTTCAACAACCAAACTATAACCATCACTAACTGAAGCAAGTGCGGTCATTGGCGCTTGAAGGTCGGTTGGAAATCCAGGATACACAGCAGTTTCGACTTCGCCAAAACTTATAGGTCTGCTTCTCGCCTCAATTTTTATAATATCATCTTTGGCAGTAATTTTGCAAGCAGTTTTTGATAATTTAGATAAAAGAGCATTATTGTGCTGTGGATTACAATTTTTTAGTACCACTTCTCCACCACACATTACCGATGCTATAATGTAAGTTCCAGTTTCTATCCTGTCAGGCATAGCTTTGAAAGATGTTCCGTGTAACTTTTTCCCTCCTTTTATAACTATAGCGTTACTGCCAGCGCCTGACACATCTCCACCACAAGCATTAATAAAATCTTGCAAGTCATTTATTTCCGGCTCTCTTGCTGGATTAAAAATTCTTGTTTCTCCTTCAATAGCCACAGCAAGCATCATCAAATTTTCAGTGGCTCCAACGCTAGGAAAAGAAAGGATTATATCGCCACTTTTCAATTTTTCACCGCTTGCATATATGTATCCATTTTTTTCAACAACTTTAGCACCTAGTTCTCTGACACCTTTAAGGTGTAAATCAATAGGACGCAATCCAATATCACAACCACCAGGATAGGCAACCTTTGCACTTCTCATTCTGCCAAGAATAGGGCCAAGAGTAAATATAGAGGAACGAACTGATGCTGATAGTTCATTCGGCAAACAATTTTTATCAAGGCCAGAGCAGTCTATTATTAGATTTTCCCCATTAAAAACGGCTTTGCCTCCAAGATGCCTTATAATGTCACACATAACTAGTACATCACTATAAAGTGGAACTTTCCTTAGTTCCACTTCCCCCTCTACGAGAATAGTTGCTGCAATTATAGGAAGAAGAGAATTTTTTGCACAATCTATTTCAACTTCTCCGTTTAGGTGATTTCCTCCAATGATAAGAAAGCACTCGCTCGCCTTGCGATGTTCATTAGTTTCTAAATACAATCTTTCCATATTTTAATATATGAAAGTATTAATTTTTGTGCTAGTGCTTTAACAATAAAACATAAAAGTTATTTATTAAGAGTTTATCAAAAACTTTTTATAATTATTAACTTTTGACAAATTTTTTGATTATCTTTTCGATCTTAGTGGAGTTTACTTCCAACTCTTATCTCTATGACTTTCACCTATGGACTTTGACAAACAAATACCTTTATTATAAAACTTATATCCACAATTACTAGCAGTGCTTGGATCGTCTATAACGTTGCAATGCGGGCTTATGTCTCTATAGCACAACAAACTGTTCAAGTAACTTCATCCGTTATAGCAAAAATAAGGCTAAAACTCGAAGAGAAAAAGCAGAAAAAAGAGAAAGAAAATACAGGAGGAGTCTCTTCTACTAACGAGGACGAAAATACCACTACATCTGAAGCAATCGAATTTCAAACTTCAAATGATAGATCTAAGCAAATTAGAAAAGACAATAATTTAGATAAATAAAAAAGCCTATACTTAAATATAGGTTTTTTTAATTTAAAATTATTCTTTTTCACTTTCATCAGTAGTTGTATCGTTTTCAGTATAATCTGGGAATGGATCATTATCAAGACTACGCAACAATTCTCCCATTGCTTTTCTCGTTTCTTCAAGTTCTTCATTAAATTCTTTCTTTTGTTTTCTTTCTGCCGCTAAAACAACTCCTAATCCTGCAACCGCAACACCTACACTTGCAAAGGAAATATCTCTAAACACTCTTGACGAAATACCAAGATTTTTATCGTGAGTCATAAATTTTTCAAGTTGCTCTTTTTCTTCTTCAGTACCAAATTCTTCAATATATTTTACTACACCGTTTTCCTTTAATTCATCACGAAGTTTATTATACTCATCAATAGTGATTTCTTTAGAAAACATAGCATCTTCCATTTCCTGTTTCTCATCATTATAGTATTGTTGATATTGAGTTGTTTCTGAAATGTTATCTATAAAATTATTTTTATTATTAGAATTTATTAATACTCCAGTTACATTCCCAAATTGACCTGCAAGACTAACAAATACAAATCCCATAGAAACACGACTTAATGTTTTTGCAACTTTTAAAAGTTTATTTGATTTAATTCTTTCACCATTTTCTTTATTCATAATATACTCCTTAATTTAATCTAAGTATATCATAATTTTAAAAAAAATCAATACCTCAAAAATAAATGTCTCTATTTATTTTTACTTTGTCTTAAAACATTCAAGCAAATTCCTATAGCCCCCATAAATACCATAACTGAAGTTCCTCCACTTGAAATAAAAGGAAGAGGAAGTCCTGTAGGAGGAATAGAACCTGTTACAACCGCAACATTTAATAGCGTTTGAACGGAAATAATAAAAGCAACACCACAAGCTAGCATAGTTCCAAATCTATCCTTTGCTCTAAGCCCAATTTTTATTAATTTATAGGTAAGAAATAAATAAATCATCAAAAATATAGTCAATCCCAAAAAGCCTATTTCTTCGCCTATAATTGAAAGAATAAAATCCGATTCTGCAAAAGGTAAGAAAAGATACTTTTGTCTAGAATTAAATATTCCAACACCAAACAGCCCTCCATCTCCTAGAGAATAAAGCGATTGAATAAGTTGAAAACCCTCGCCTTGCGGAGAAGCCCAGGGATCTATAAATGCCATAAGTCTTTTAAGACGATATGGTTCTACAATAATTAATACCGGCACAAGAGCAGCTGCAGGAATGGAAAACATAAGAGTGTGCTTTTTACTCATTCCTCCAATTATTAACATAAATAGTGTAACAAAAGCAATACACATCGTAACACTCATACTTGGCTCTATCATTACAAGAACACAAATTATCCCTCCAACTATAAGTACAGGAAGAAGTCCTTTGAAAGTTTTAACCTTTTCGTGATTATCGGACATATATGAAGCTATAAAAATCACAAGTGAAAATTTAGCAATTTCTGATGGTTGAATAGAAAACCCAAAAACAGATATCCATCTTTTTGCACCATAACTCTCCATTCCAATGCCGGGAACAAAAACGAGAGCAAGCAAAACCAATGTAAAAGCGATTATCCACCACTTTAATTTTTTAAGATAATGATAATCAAAGAAGGTGAAAAAAATCATTGCAAAGATGCCAAGCACTACCCCCATTATCTGTTTAAATAGAAAGAAATACTTGTTTCCATAATGATATTCGGCACTGTAAAAGGAAGCACTATAAACCATAAGACAGCCAAACGAGGCAAGTAGTACCACAATGGTGGCAACTATAATAATATCTTTAAGACAACCTTTTTCGCTCTTGTGCCATTTCAATTTGTGCAATCGTACCAAACATAATCTCCTTAAACATTTCTCCTCTAACAGAATAAGAGGAAAATTCATCAAAACTTGCACAAGCCGGAGAAAGCAAAACTTTTTGTCCTGCCTGTACATTGTCACGCAGATAATAAGCAGTTTCCTTTAACGAAGCAAATATCTTGGGATTATAGCCATATTTCTTTGCACAATCAAATATTTCCTGCCCCGCTTTTCCAAAACAAATAAGTTCTTCAAAATCCCAGCCTTTATCAAAGATTTCATCAAACTTAAAATCCTTATTAAGTCCTCCAAGCAAAAGAATAAGCCCTCTATCTCCAAGAGAATTAACAGCAGAAATAGTTGAAGAAATATTCGTAGCTTTTGAATCATCAAATATATCTGCTCCATTAACCTGACCTAGATAACTTAAGCGATGAGGGGGCGCTTTAAACTCTCGAACCGCTCTGCGAATAACCTCTGGTTTAACCTTTAAACTTACCGCAATCGCAACAGCCGCCAAAACATTTTCCAAATTTTTCTCACCAAAAAGAGGAATTTCACTTAAAGGCAAAATTTTTATTTTGTTATGATAAATGTAGTTATTTTTCACAAAAACACCTTTTTTGAGCATATTTTTTGAAAAAAATAGCGTTTTTTTATTAATTTGTATCTTTTTCACAAGTTCATCATCAAAATTCAGTATAAGTTTTTGACCGCCATTATGCGTAACTATCTTTTCTTTTACCCTTAAATACTCTTCAAAACTTCCGTGCCTATCAATATGATCCTCTGCTAAATTTAACAGACAAGCAATGTCAGCAGAAAAGAGTTTTGATAATTCAAGTTGAAAATTTGAAACCTCGCAGACTATTACACTATTTTCATCCGACTGCAGAGCAATAGAAGAAATAGGAAGCCCAATGTTTCCACAAACAAACGTCTTACTTCCACTTGCTTTAAATATTTCGCCCACTAAAGAAGTAACTGTAGTTTTTCCATTAGTTCCTGTAATTCCTATAACTTTTCCATTACTGAAATAATAACCTAGGTCTAACTCGCTTATTATATTTGTTCCTTTGCTTAGAAAATGAGTAATAAGCGGATTACCTAAAACTTTTATTCCTGGACTGACAACTACAAGTTCATACCTCTTTTCCATCGGATTTTTTTCGTGAGCAAAGTAAGTTATAAATCTTCCTTCGTCATCATAGGTCGATACACAAGCGCCCTTTTCGTGTAATAATTTACAGGCTGCCTGTCCACTTATTCCCATACCGTAAACGAGAACACTTTTGCCTTTTAGGTTTAATATGTTATTTTTAAAAAATGATAGCATCTTTACCTCTTATAAAAGAAATGAATTAAATAAAAAATTTCACATTTCTTTTTAATAAATATACTATCAATTTTTTTAGTTTATGTTTATTATACGAAATTCTTGCAAGCAAAGTAAAAATGTCAAAATCAACTTCTATTTAAAAAGTAAAAACAACTTTTTATTATTATCTATTTATTAAATTATACCAGCAATAGCCAAATATCCAATAAGTACAGAGATTCCTATAACTAAAGTAACAGCAACATATGAAATTACAATTTTATTTTCGTGAATTCCCATTTTTTCAAAATGATGGTGAAGTGGTGCCATTTTGAAAATTCTTTTATGTGTCATTTTGTAATAACCTACTTGCAAAATGTCGCTTACCGCGGACATAACAAACATTATTCCAATTATTGGAAGCACGAGTTCAAGTTTTGAAAATACACAAAGAGAAGCAATCAGCCCGCCAAGAGCAAGAGAACCAGTATCTCCCATAAATATTAAAGCTGGAAAGCCGTTAAAAATTATAAAACCAAATAGGGCTCCCGCCATAGCAAGTGCAACAACGGTGTAATTATAAAAGCCAAGCACCCCAAGTATAGCACCAAAACAAATAAGATAAACAAGACTTACCCCACTAGCAAGACCATCTAACCCATCTGTTAAGTTAACTGAATTTGTTACAGCAACAAAAAATATCACTATAAATGGAATTATAAAAATTCCTAAATTTAGTTTTATCCCAAACAAATCAATATCGCTTCCAACTTTTAAATAAACAAACACTGCCACAATTATAGAAAGCCCAACTTGTCCAATTATTTTTTGATAAGGCTTTAACCCCTCATTTTTATGCCATCTGATTTTTATAAAATCATCCAAAAATCCGAGCAAGCCATATCCAAACATAACAAGTAAAATTAATATACTATACAAATAATCCTCTCTCAAAAAAAAGGCAGAAGTGATAATAGAGGCAAAAATAAATATAAGTCCACCCATAGTTGGAGTTCCACTTTTACCAATATGCTTGTCCACATAGTGAAGAATGGTTTGAGAAAAGTGCAACTTTTTACAAAGTTTTAAAATAGGAACTCCCAAAATAAGGGCTACAAAAAAGCCAATTAAAAAGACTAGAAAGAAATTTAACATACCTAAGCTCCCTTTTATTAAAGTCTAACCTATCAATATTTTATGTATTATATTTACATTTATTAAATTTCTTTCAAGTCTAACAATTCTTATAAAAAATATTCATTTTACGATAAAATGTGTCATTTTTTGCAAATTTAAATAGTTTATTTGTTATTTTTTAAAAATTTTTCAATTACATCAAAGTCATTATACGGATATTTCACTCCATTTATCTCTTGATATTTTTCTGCACCTTTGCCAGCGATAATAATTGTTTCATTGTCAACAAAATTTTTTAATGCGTACTCGATGGCCTCTTTTCTATTTTCTATCATAAGGCAATCTCCATTCACACCTTTTTTAATTTCTTTAATAATCTCTATAGGTGTTTCATATCTAGGATTATCACTTGTAAGAATAACCTCATCAGCATATCTCGAGGCTATTTCACCCATAATAGGTCTTTTAAGTCTATCCCTATTGCCTCCGCAACCAAAAATCGCAACAATTTTTCCTTTTGCCAAATCCTTTGCTGTTTCAAGAACTTTTTCAAGTCCGTCAGGAGTGTGAGCAAAATCAACAACTATATTTACATCCCCATTTTTTATAATATTAAATCTTCCTTCGACAGGCTTAATTTCTTTTATTCCTTGCAAAATTTCATTGTCATTTAATCCTAATCTTTTACATATCGCAAAAGCAGAAAGAGTATTTTCTATATTAAATTGACCAATTAATGGGGTTTTTATGTCGAATTTGTTATTTTTTTTATCAATTATCTCAAAATGCGTGCCATCAAAAGATTTTTCTTTTATCAAAGCCTTATAATCACAATCTTCACTAAAGCCATAACTAAATAAAGGAATATTCGATTTTTCGAGCAATGTATTTACATAATTTTTGCCAGAACAATATAAACCCACTTTAGTCATTTGACTATTAAAAAGTCCAATTTTGGCATCAGCATAATTATCCATAGTACCAAAAAAGTCCAAGTGATCTTCAGTAATATTTGTAAGAACTGAAACTTCAAACTTAATGCCTTCTAATTTATTTAGCGCAATGGCGTGAGCGGAAGCTTCCATAACTACATATTTTACACCTTTATCATACATATTCTTGAAAATAGAATGTAAGATATATGGGTCAGGGGTTGTAAAACCTGTATCAATAAATTCTCCGTCTATTTCTGCTCCGAGTGTACCAATTACTCCAATCTTTTTTCCTGTACCACGTAAAATATCAGCAGTAATATTACAAATAGAAGTTTTTCCATTAGTACCAGTTACCGCAACTATTTTCATATCATCGCACTTTCTTTCAAAATAATTTTTAGACATAAGCGAATAAGCTAGACGAGCGTTTGGAACTTCAATATCACCTTTACCTTTTTCATCACTTATTACAGCAACTGCTCCACTCTGCATTGCCTGTTCAATATAATCGTTTCCGTTGTGTTCGTTACCTTTTAACGCTATAAAAACATCTCCAGTTTTTATCTCCCTATTATCTATCTTTAAATCAACAACATCCTTTTTTAATAAACTTTTATCTTCACATTTATACTCCATATCTCTGAGCAGTTCGTATAGTTTCATTCATCCCTCTTTTAATTAAATTTATATTAATTTAACATTTTTTACTTAAATTTTAGTTTTTTTCTTAAAATTTTGTCAAAACTATTTAATTTTAACATTTTCCATCATCTCTATATATTTTTCAATAGCCTTAGAATTGAATTTATAAACGATATTCTTTTTATCCTCAAACCTACTTATTCCCTCATTTATAAGTGTCGATATTAGATCTGAAAAAGTCGTATCAAACAGATTAAAAGCAAGCGAGCCAGGAATTGAATTAATTTCATTAACATATAGCCTTTTTCTATTATTATCAAATAGGAAATCCACTCTCACGACACCACCACAATCTAGCGCCTTATATGTTTCTATTGAAAGTTTTTTAATTTTTTCCTGTAAAGACTTTGAAATCTCTTCTTCTGAAACTGATTTTTCACTTAAATACTTTTCTTCAAAGGTATAAATTTTACCCTTTTGAACCTCAACAACTCTACTTGCTACAAAGTAGTCACCATTTTTAATTACAGCACAGCAAAATTCTCTAAAGTCTGATAAAAATTCTTCTACAACAAGTTTTTTATCGTATCTAAAACATTCCTCTATTAACCCCTCTAATTTTTCTTCATCTTCACAAACAGCTATCCCCACACTTGAGCCAAGGGATGCCGGCTTAATAATACAGGGGCTACCTACTTTATCTTTTATTTCCTCTAACAGTTCTTCTTTACGCAACTTATAATCTCTATAATTAAATGATATGTATTCCGTATTCGGTATAGAAACTGAGTTAAAAAGGACTTTAGATAAATCCTTATCCATACACAAAGCACTTGATGTCAAATCACAAGAAGTGTAAGGTATTTCCGCCATTTCAAGTAGACCTTGCAAACTTCCATCTTCTCCACCGTGACCGTGGTTACATAAAAGGGCACAATCAATTTTTATCGTTTTTTTGATTTTATTACCTTTTAAGAAACATAGCGATCCATCTCCAGCCTTTAAAATTATTTCCGAAGGTTTATCTACCTTCTTATTAAAATCAAGATAGGTTTGTGCTAAAGTCAAATTATCACCACTTATCATTTTGCCACTGCTTGTAATATAAACAGGAATAAGGTTATATTGTTTAGGCATAGCCTTCATAACCTGCAGGGCAGTTATTATTGAAATATCGTGCTCTACACTTTTACCTCCGTAAAAAACTGCTATATTTTTCATTTAAAACTCCTAAATTAATTATTTTTTAAAAAAACGCTCTTTTTTTGCTTATTTTTTGTCGAATTTAACCAATTATTAATATATTATCTTTTACTTGTAGTTATCTGGCAAATCATTTTCAAACAAAATCACGCAATCTTTTGAAACTATTTTCTCTAATAACTCTTTTTGTTTTTTTCGCGTTTCAGCAAAGAAAATATTTTCTTTTTTAAAATTATGAGCTATTGCACCTGATAAGATTTCATTTTTATTTACATTATTCATAATTATTATATAGTCAGCAACATCTGCTATCATTCCACCAAATTTAAAGTTTATTTCTGACTGCTCATTGCCAAGTTCTACCATTCCAGGAGTAATAACAATCTTTTTCCCTTTAAACATATTAAGAGTATCAAGTGCCTCTTTACAACCAATTATATTTGAATTATAAGAGTCATCTATAACAGTGCAGGCATTATTTTTTATAATCTCAAGTCTATGTTTTGTTGGTTGTAATTCTTTTACTGCATTTTCAATATCCTCTCTAGGCACTTCGAGTAGGTAAGCAACTGTTGATGCAGTCACAATATTATCAATGTTACATTTTCCTAAAAGTTCTGTTTCAATATCAAATTGTTTTCCGTCTATATACAATTTGAATTTAGAACCCCGACTGTTAATTTCAATATCTTCCGCATATGAAAAACCATTTTTATCACAAACAAGATACTTTTTCCCGTCAAATCTATCATATAACTTTTTTGTCGAATTGCTATCTCCATTAAATATCATAACGCCATCTTGCTTTAAATTTTCCGCAAGTTCAAACTTAGTATCTTCTATAGTTTCAAGGCTTTTAAATGTTTCAAGGTGCTGAGGACCGATTGTTGTAATTATTCCATAATCAGGTTCAACCATTTTAGCGAGAATTTTTATATCACCTTTATGTCTTGCACCCATTTCTGCAATTAGAATGTTATGATCGTCAAGATACTCAAGTATTGTTTTAGATAAACCCATTTCTGTATTATAATTTTTAGGGGATGCACAAACTTTATACTTTTTTTCTAATATCTCTTTTAGTATATTTTTTGTAGAAGTTTTACCAAAACTTCCGGTGATTCCTATTTTTATTATCTTTTTCTTTTTTAATTTTCTTATTGCTTTGGAAATATAATATTGTTTTATTAAAAGTTCAACAGGTAAGGAAATATAATGCACAATAACAATACATAAAGGCAAGCATAAAAATATTAGCAGGGAATCAAAAATCTTTAAATAAATGTTTTTTATATAAAAATTAACCAAAAAAAACAGAAAAAACGATAAAATAGTTAAAAATATGTAAAATCTTATAATTCGTTTAGTAAATACCAGTTTATTTTTATCGCCATAAGCCAACTTTAAATCAAACACATTTTTTAAAAATGCGGGGACATTATATCCAGAGAGTTGGTAAGTCTTTACAAACAAATATGAAAGAAATATGAACAAAACTACACATATACATATGATGACATAAATCATTTAAACCTCCTTGTAAAACTCGTTTACTATTCTAAAAAACTCAAGTTTACAATCAAGAAAAGAAAAATGCCCACCATCATTCAAAATTTTAAGTTCAGAACCAGCAATAAGTTTATTTAATCTTCTTGCCATATAAATAGGGGTTTCATTATCTTGCAAGCCCCAAACAATTAAGGTTTTTGCTTTTATCTTTTTTGCGTATGCTTCAAGATGAGTATTAACTATATTTTTAAATGTTTCTTTCATTGCGGGGGAAAGCGCTTCATAATCAGTCGAACCTTTTTGACGATAACTTTTATTGATTTTTCTTTTAATTTTATAAATTGCTTGATTATAACGATATTTTAAAGAGCGTCGAGGTTTCATACCTGCACTGTCTATCAGAATGCAAGAATGAACAAGTGTGCATTTGACAGCAGAAATCATTATTGTAACTCTTCCACCAAAAGAATGCCCCACAAAGTCACCTTTTGATATGTTCAAATGTTCACATAATGACATTACCATACCTGCATACGTAAATATATTCCAGCCGGTTACATTATGTTGACTTTTGCCAAACGGAGGAAAATCAATCAAAAGTATTGATCTATCATAAATTTGAGAAGCAAAACTTTCAAAATCATCTCCACTTCTTCCCCAACCGTGCAGAAAAATTATAGGGATGTCATCACCCCTTTTTATATAATTAAAATACACTTCTGCCCCACTATATTTAAACATCATAACCTTTTTTATGATATTTTTTTAAAATTGTTGAAAAAAATTTAAAAAATTTTTAAAACACCTTAATTTTATTTGTAATTTTTTTTAAAAAATAGTAAAATATGCATAGGTTAATAAACCAAAATATAAAAAGAAGGAAGGTAAACTTAAGTGAAAATTACAGATGTTAGAGTTAGACTTAAAGATGAATCAAAATTAAAAGGTATTGTATCTATTACAATCGATGATTGTTTCGTTGTACACGATATCAAAGTTATTGATGGAAAAGATGGACTTTTCATTTCAATGCCAAACAAAAAAACTGCTGACGGCGACCATATTGATATTGCTCACCCAATCAACACTGAAACTCGTTTAGAAATTAAAAACGTAGTTCTTGAAGCATACAACAAAGCACTTAGCGAAAAGGCTGAATAATTAAGTATTAACTTAATACAATGAAATAGCGGAACTAGACAGTATCCGTATTTCGTTTGTTTGCCTTTAAAACTAATAACAAAAAAAAGGTAATCTAAGTTTTAGATTACCTTTTTTATTTTAAAAAATTCTTTATTTAATTGAATTTATTATTTTTTTAATTCATTTTTAGAAGGAACAGGCTCGTTTGACTTATCAATAAACTTTATGCCTTTTGATTTTAAAAGTTCAATCACTTCGCCAATAGTTCCTTTTGTCATCCCACGAAAATTTACAATAAAACTTTGTGCTTTATTCAAATAAATAAATAGAAATTCCTTATATGAAACTACTTGATAAATCTCGTTATATGATAAATTTTGAGTAGCCATTGGTTTATATTCATTACTTTCTTTGTTTGGGGTTGCTTCGCTAGTAACAAAAACATAGTCTTCATAAAACTCAAAAGTATTCAAATACTTTTTATCACCTAAAGTAATTTTGTTTTGCTTCTTTACCATCTCTTTCATAAGATAAGGAAGTAATACACAACCACCAACTAGGCCACAAACAAGCAAAGTAATTCCCATAGTTAAATCAACAAAGCACATTCCGACGCCACCGCCGACAAAAACCAATGAAAAAACGACTGATGAAATAATTGTTTTTTTCTTTAAAGCAAAATTTTGAAATAATGAAATTTCTTCATCATCCATTTTACTTGTATTTTTAAATAATACTTTTTTTTCTTCCACAAAAACCTCACTTTGCTTTCTTGCAATATAGTTTTCTCACAACAAAGTTGATAAATTTAGTTGAAAGCAATCTTGGCAAAATAGCCACACATTTATATTGGAAACCAACTGTTACTCTTAGCGGTGGTCTTTTCTTCTTTAAAACTTTTACTACAACTTTGGCAACACTGTCTGGAGTCATTCCTTTTTGTTCGTCTTTTTCCATTTTAGCAATAGATGCTCTAATATCATCTTTTTGCGATTTATTTTCTACATTATTATCAATAACTCTCGCTGCAGTAAAACCTGTTTTAGTATCTCCTGGCAAAACTGCAGTCACCTTCATTCCATAAGGTTTAACCTCATTTGACAATGCTCTAGAAAATATTTCAACACCTGCTTTAGTAGCACTATAAGTTGCCTGAAATGGAAGAGGTATGACTCCACCAACAGAAGAAATGTTAACAATTCTCCCCTTGCTCTTTTTAAGATATTTTATAGCAAGCCCACTTAAAACAATATATGCCGATAAATTTGTATTTATTTGATTATAAACATTTACTGGTTTTGAATATTCAATAGCACCTGCAATACCAAATCCTGCATTATTAATAAAAATATCTATATGTCCTTCAACTTCAAATATATTTTCAAGAATTTTAGAAACATTTTCATTATCATTTACATCCGCTTCGTAACCATTTTTTATACAATCGTGCTTTACTACCACCTTTGATATATCATAAACAATAACACCTTCTTTATGTATCTTATTTGCTATTGCAAGTCCAATTCCACTGCTTGCACCGGTTATAACAGCAACTTTTCCTTTTAGTATATTCTTCATTTCAGTAATTTCTCCCTTAAATAGCCCTAGAAAGTGCTATTGCCAGCGCGCCACTTCCTATATGACAAGAAACACTTAAAGAAAGAGGGTCTATCGCAATTATTTCTACATCAGGGATCGCTTTTTTAATCTCTTCTGCAAAATCTGCTCCTTTTTCAGGACAATTTGTATAAGCAACCGCTAATCTCATCTCTCCCTTTTTATATAAATCCTTAAATCGCTCCTCAAGGTCTCTCTTCGCTGCTTCTATCATCTTAATTCTTGCAACTTTTTCATTCATAACTTTTGCAAATTGGTCAAGTTTTCCTCCTTGAATCTGAAGAACTGGTTTAATCTTTAAAAGAGTTCCTATTGCAGCGGCAGCAGGAGTAACTCTTCCACCTCTTTTAAGATATTTCAGAGTGCTTACCATAATATAAATGCTTGAATCCATTGATGTATCCATCAAAATCTTTTCAATTTCACTACCATTTTTTCCTTCGCCAGCAAGTTTTAGAGCATCATATACTGATTGCTTCTGGGTAACAGAAATTCGTCTATTATTGATTACGTGAACCTTTCCATTATATTCTTCTGCAAAATTAGTTGCAGTTTCACAAGACATACTAAGTCCACTCGACATAGGAATATGAATTATCTCGTCAAAACTTTTTAATAGTTCATCCCAAAGTTCAGTAATCGCACCTATAGAAGGCTGTGAAGTTGAAATTGAGGCATTTTCATCTAAAAGTTTCTTATAAAACTCTTCCTGACTTAAATTTATATCTTCAAAATATTCTTCTTCATTTATAGTAAATGGCATAGGTATAACCCTTAAGTTCTCATAATTATCCGCTTCCTTTTGTGTAATACCAGAATTACTATCTGTGACTACCGCTATCTTCATCGTAAACCTCCAACTTGTCTATATTTCTTCGTTTGTTTAGCTTTTTTCGTATCTCTTTTTAAAACTCGTGCTTTTTTAATTTCAACAGTACTTTCCTTTCTAACACTCGTCTTAACTGCTCTTTTAACCTTTTTATAGTTTATTTCATCTTCGTTAATTGTTGAGTAATCTGCATTTGGGAAAGAAAGAATAAACTCTGCAAGCTCTTTTATCGTATTCTTTCTCATTTTTCGTGCATTCATTGACATTTCTTCAACCATCTGAGGGTCATCAAGCAACATATCAACGTGCTTTTTTAATTCCTTTTTATTCTTAAAAGAAAGTGCCACGCCTTTATCTTTCATATAGTTCAGATTGTAACGCTCTTGAGTAGGTATTTTTTCTGTAACAATTACAGGCAAGGATTTATTAATCATTTCTGTGACAGAAGTTCCACCAAACTTATTAAGAATAAAGTCTGCAGCAGAAAGGTATAAAGGAATATCTTTGGTAAAACCTACATTTAGAACCTTGATTCCATCCTCAAACTTCATTTTTTCTATGGCCTTATAACCCTTTTCGTTCTTACCATTAATCATAATAACTTGAACTTTTCTACCCTTTAGCGAACTGATAAGGTCTTCAAAAATTTTAAAGCCTCCACTCCAAAAACCACCACCAAACATTACCATAATAGTGGGCGTATTTTCATCAAGTCCAAGTTTTCTTCTTGCCTCTTTTTTATCAACAATCTCTAAAGTTCTTTCATCGACAGGCAGTCCAATAGGAAGAAGTTGATTAAGTTTATATCCTTTATAAATACATTCATCAATAAAATCTTCATTAGGTATTGCAAAATAATCTACACCATTAGCAGCTTCCCAAAAAGGCGAATTAACATAGTCAAGATTTGAAACAATTACTTTACAAGGAATATTATACTTTAAACGCAAATCACTAATTGCTATTGCTGGATAAAAATGAGTACAATATATAACATCTGGCTTATAATCATAAATTTCTTTTAAAAGTCCATCAACTGTTGAAAGTGAAGCCCCTTGAGCGACACATTTTCTTGAATACCTATATTCAGGT
The DNA here is from genome assembly GCA_949096025.1 of uncultured Eubacteriales bacterium. Taxonomy (GTDB): domain Bacteria; phylum Bacillota; class Clostridia; order Christensenellales; family UBA1242; genus Caccovivens. The sequence continues at coordinate 12,286 of CARXKP010000011.1, read as the reverse complement.
GGAATATTTTTATATTTATTAAAAAAATAATGGTAAATAGGAAGTGCTCTGCTTACAGCAAAATTATATCCACTATCGGCAAACCATATTGACATAGGATTGGAAAAACTCTTTAATAAATCGACCACCTTAATATCAACACTAGGATCCATTTGTTTTAATTTATCTCTCATTCCATTAGCACAAGCATTATGTCCATTGCCTGCAGTAACAGTAAGAATCAATATCTTTTTCATAAATTTCCTTTTATATTTCTCATCAAATTATAGAAATAAAATATTTTTAAAAGTTTTTATATTTTATAATCTCAATACTTTACATTATTAAATATAACTTTTCTTTATATATAATTGTAGCATACTCGTTTTCACAAATAGTCATACATATTGTAATATTTAAATTATAAAAATGACTTTATATACAAAAACAATCGGTATTTTCCGACTCATAGTTATTGTAACATATAAAGTTATAAATTGCAATAAATTATAAGCAAAAAATTTTAAGAATAATTTGCTCAAAATATTATGAAAATTGGGCAAAAAGAGTTATACTTATAAAAGATATAAAAATAAAATAATTTTATATCAAAAAAATAACTCTTCCCCTTTAAAAATAAGGAATGTAGCATTTAAGGAGGCAAAATGAAAGGTAATAAATCTCAAATCGGTTTTGATAGTCATCTTTATTTAAAAAATCAAACTCAAAAAATACTTGAGCGCATAAAAAAATTTAACAATAAATTATATCTTGAGTTTGGAGGCAAACTATTTGATGATTTACACGCCAGTCGTGTTTTACCTGGATTTAAACCTGATATAAAAACTCAATTACTTCTTGCTTTAAAAGAAAAGTCAGAAATCATTATTTGTATATCTGCTGGTGATATTGAAAAAAATCGAATAAGAGCCGATCTTGGGCTTAGTTATGATAATGAGGTACTAAGACTTATAGATAAACTTCGTGACCTTGACTTATATGTTTCAAGTATTGTAATCACATTGTTTAAAGGTCAACCTAGCGCAATTAAGTTTGGTAAAAAACTTAGTTGTCACGGAGAAAAAGTATATTTCCATAGTTACACAAAAGGCTATCCTAGTGATATCGACACTATTGTATCAGAGGAAGGATATGGAAAAAATCCTTATATCGAAACAACAAGACCTCTTGTTGTTGTTACCGCACCTGGCCCTTCAAGTGGTAAACTTGCAACCTGTCTTAGTCAACTTTATCACGATTACAAAAAAGGAATTAAAGCAGGTTACGCAAAATTTGAAACCTTCCCTGTCTGGAACTTACCTTTAAAGCACCCTATCAATATCGCTTATGAAGCAGCAACTGCCGACTTAAAAGATATTAATCAAATAGATCCTTATCATTTTAATGAATATGGAACTCTAACCGTCAACTATAATAGAGATATAGAAGTCTTTCCAGTACTGAAAAATATTTTAAAGAAAATTACTGGTGAAAGCATTTACAAATCACCTACTGATATGGGGGTGAATATGGTGGCAAGTGCTATAACTGACGAGAAAATTGTTGAAGAAGCGTCAAAACGAGAAGTAGTGCGCAGATGTTTCCGTGCTGAATGTGACTATAAAAGAGGGGTTGTAAACTTTGATACACTGGAAAGGTCACGCTACCTTATGTCAGAACTTGACATAAAAGAAGATTATCTTGAAGTTGTACCTCTTGCAAAAAGTGCAAGTAAAATTAGCGGTTATCCTTGCGTCGCACTTAAACTCAATGATGAAACGGTTGTGTATGGGAAAAATAAAACAGTCATTTCAGCCGCTGCTGCCGCAGTTTTAAATGCACTAAGAACTCTTGCTGGACTTGATGACTGTTTTGATATAATATCAGATAATATATTAATGCCTATTATTTGGCTAAGAAAGGAACAACTACACACAACAAATCAAGTTTTATCTCTTGACGATGTTTTAGTTGCACTTGCAATATCTGCAAGCACAAATAAAAAAGCGAAAAAGGCAATAGAACAATTACCAAATTTGAATGGTAGCGAAGCACATTCAACATTCATATTATCTCAAGCAGAAGAATTGACACTTAAAAGACTTGGCATTTATGTAACTTGCGAACCTGTATTTTTGAACAACAATCTATTTGAAGATAGATAATTAATTAAGTTCGACAAAAATATGAAAATATGTTAACCAAAAAACTCAAATGAATTAACATTTGAGTTTTTTATTTTATATATCTGCGTGAAATGGATGCAGTTCTTTTACAAGCTTTGTTCCATTTGTAACTTCTATTTTATATTTTGTGCCACTTCTCTTCCAATAACTTTTGCAAGATTTATTTAAGCACACAAACCTAGCAACATTCAAGTCTTTTTCCATATTATCACAACCAATAACACCTTTTACTATTGCGACTATAATTCTTTTACCAGTTTGAGTTATTTTATCTAGATAAAGTGAACCTTGATGACAATCAGGGCATCTTAAAACCCTATCTAGACCTGGAGGCAACTTAATAAAATTATAAGCCTTTGCAAGGGCATCCATTTTCTTTTTATCAGGTTTTTTGCCTGGACCTCCCTTGTCATCCTTATCATCTTTTTTCTTTTTTTCTTCTTCCTCTTTCTTTTTGGAAGCCTCGTCTTCTTCAGCTTCTACATCAGCTTCACCCTCATCTTCGCCGTCATCACCCATTCCATCATCATCAGCTTCATCAGCCATACTATCATCTTCATTTGGGTCTTCATCTTCGCCGTAAGGGTCAGTGTTGTCTTCTTCGTCTTCATCTTCGTCTTCATCATCGTCGTCCCATAAATATAACCACATATTCCCCTCCTTTGTCTTATAGTTTAATTTTAAACCAAATCTTTAATATTAGTCAAGTAAATTTTTAATAACTTTTGCTTTATTTAAAAATAGGGAGAATTATTCTCCCTTATATTTTTTAATTAATATCCAGTTCTTAGTTCACTTATAACAACATTATCTTTATTAATTCCAATCTTGCAATCATAAACAGAAAATTCAATGATAACATTATAAAGTTCATTATCTGAAATATATCTCATTATTTTTGAAATTCCTGGTATTTTCCAAAGTTTATCATCTTCTATTGATGTATGAAGATTATACTTTGGATTGTCATAAATATTTCTATGAGTTGCCTCAATATCATCTCTTGCGGTTATATCAACCATTTGCGAATTGAAATCTTTATGAATTATTATATCACCTACAAGTATTATGTCTTCTTTGTACTCATTATAAGATACACTTATCGTAACATCATCTTCAAAATTTGATAGCTTTTCTTTTGCCTCTTCAATATTCTTTACAAAAAAGAAATCACCCTTGGCTTTATTAGCACTTCTTAAAACATACTCTTTCGCTGGATACATTTCCATAAAAGTTTTCAAGCCCTGTACATCTGTAACTTCAAAGACATCAAGAGGAAAATAATTTAATCTTAATTCTTTCATCTTAATTATGCTATCTTTTTTATCTTTGATAACTATCATAGTTCACCTCTAAAATTAATTTTAACACATTAAATATTATTTGCAAAATAAAAACAATTATTTCTTCAAGTTTTTAAATACATAATTTAATATTTTATTGCCACATTAATTATATGAAAGTTTTGCCAATAATTCTCACCTGCCTCGCGCTTAACTGTCCTATAAACGAGAGCAAGTTTGGAAATTTAATAGATGAAAATAAAATAAGTACTGTCAAAATTTGTAGTGAGGGTAAACTTTTTCAAGAAAACATTGAGATAGAGGTCTCTTCTGGTGAAGAAAAAATAATTATTGAGCCAAGCGTAAATATTGGATACAACCCGCAAATATTTATAGCAAACTTCTTAGATAATAAGCTTGAACAGGTTTTTTATAGTATTGAAGACAATGACAATAAAAATTTCTATCAAATTTTTTCTTTTAATAGTGGCAAAGCTGTTTGTCTTTTCGATAGCGATAACTTTAAACCTACTATTGAAGCATCCTATTCGGATAATAATATAATTAAAATAAGTTATCAGGGAAAACAACTATTTTTAAACAATCCATCCTCAGACCTTTGCAATCACGATGATTGCTTACTTAATGTGAGCGAAGTTCTAACCGCTATCCCATATCATAACACAAGACAAGACAAATATTATCTCCAATTATTACAAAGCGTTTATGGCGGATATGAAGCCAACTGTTTTGGTTATATTTCTTCCTTTATAGAAATAAAAGAAGATGGGTTCACTATAATAAGTGTAGGCACATCTTCAAATTTAATAATATAACTTATAATAAAATCACTATAATAAAATAAAAACTGGCTAGACGCCAATTTTTAATCAATCCATAAAATGTGACCAAAACAAAGTACAGAAATAATATCAACAAGCCATAAGAAAGGAATGCCAATAATAATCATAACAATGCCAAGTATCACTCCAAAATAACTTTTCTTATCTAAAGACCTTATAATTCTATAGACAACCCAAATAACATCGAGCACAGGCAATGCAAGTACCACTTTAAGCCAAAGAGGTAATTTTTCCATCTCAACTATTAACGTCTTCATCTTTCCTCCTTTTAAAAGTTTACAATTTTATTTTAATATAAATTTAATATTTGTCAACCCTAAAATTAAAATAAATTTTATCAACTCCTTCAACAATTTATGCATAAGTATAGAATAAAGACAATAAAAAAAAACACCCTAAGGTGTTAATTTTACATACCAAGTTCAAAGTCCTCAAATTTTTCTTGAGCTTTATTATTTACGCTAAAAAATTTAACTTCATTAACATTCATTTTTGCTTTACCAAAGATAGTGCAATTTTTAAGATATTCTTTATTAAGTCCATAACTTAAAGTCTGCTTTTTCTTTTCTGCCATAATATCCTCCATATCTTGATTATATAATAGCATACTTTTTGCTATTTGTAAATACCTTTTTTAAAAATAAATCACATTTTTTTAGGTACTTTAATAGCAAGAACATCAAGCGCTTGAAGCATCTTCTTTCTTACAAGTTTAAGAAGAGAAATATAACTATTTTGTTTAACCTCATCACTTTCATTAGTTACATTATGATTATTATAGAAAGTAGAAAAAGCACTTGCAAGATCATACAAACTATTACATAAACCATTTAATGATCTTTCGCGATAACAAACCGCATATGAAGAATTAAGTTTTACAATGTTTCTAATAATATCTCTCTCTTCTTCAGAATAGATATGAATTTCTCCGCCTTCTTTTCCCTCTAACTTTTCAAGAATAGAGTTAATGCGCACAACAGTATACTGAAGGTAAGGTCCTGTCTTTCCTTCAAAGGACATAAATTTGTCAATATCAAAGACATAATCTTTGCTTACTGTATTTGACAGGTCACCAAATTTCATAGCCCCCACGCCAATAATTAAAGCAGTGTCATCATCTTGAGAGGCATTATTTGACTTTAACTTTTCTCTAGCCTTTTCAGTAAGAAGTCCTATTATATCTTCAAGTTTTATAGTATCGCCAGAGCGAGTTTTAAAAGGCTTCCCATCTTTTCCATTCATAGTTCCATTTATAATATGAACTAGTTGTTGCCCTTCTGGAGATATACCGCTTTTCTTACAAACTCTAAACACCTGAGTAAAATGCATTTTTTGTCTACCGTCAGTTACATATTCAATTCGGTCAAGTTTGTACATTTTATTACGCATTAAAATTGTTGCTATATCTGTTGTTGCATAGAGGTCTGCTCCATTACTTTTTTGAATTAGACAAGGTGGCATAGGATTAAGAAATCTTTGTTGACCGTCCTCTGTTTTATCTGTCGGAATATTTTCGCCTTCCTCAGCAACATCAACTACAAGAGCCCCCTCACTTTCATAAGCAAGCCCCTGTGATTTAATAATTTCGACAGCCTCACTGCAATATTCACTTGCATCGCTCTCGCCATACCAAAGGTCAAAGTTTGCACCAAGTTTTGAATAATTTATAGATATTTCTTTTACAGAAAGATGGCGAATAATTTTATATACATCATAATACGGACTTACCTTTTGCTGAATTTTAAGCGTCCACTCCTCAGCCCTTTTCTTAAAGTCTTCTTCGGCAGATTTACGTTTATTTGCAAGAGGATATGCTTCGTTTAAATCCTCGATAGTTAAGTTATATTCCTGATTGCTTTTTCCAAAGTAGTAATCAAGTTTTCCTTCTTCAAATAACTGAAGTTCAGTAAGCCCCATTTGAAGCCCCCAGTCACCAAGATGAACATCACTCGTCACCTCATCGCCAAGAAGTTTATAAAGTCTTTTTAAACTCTCTCCAATTATCGCTGGACGAAGATGACCAATATGAAGAGCCTTGGCAACATTTGCCCCACCATAATCAAGAATAACTTTTTGAGGCTTTTCATTTTTTTCAAGACCACCTTTCTCGTCCTCTAACATAAAGTTTGCTCCTCGAGCAAAAGCCTTATCGCTTATACAAATATTGATGAAAGCTGGACGGGCAACAACAAACTCAAACATATCATTTTTATCAATATTATTTACAATTTCATTTGCTATATCAAAAGGATTTTTTCCATATTTTTTTGTAAGAGCAAACACGCCATTACACTGAAAATCACAGCCCATTTTTTTATCAGAAAAACTGACTGATAACTTTTCATTATAGCCAGCTTTCTTTGCACCATATTGTAGCAAATCTTCTAATGTTTTAATATAGTTCATCTTTTCTCCAAATATTCACATTTGTTCATATATTCATTTTCATCTATATATTGTATATTGTATTTCAAACATCATACAAATTATTGTAGTAGTCTATCACTTTTATTTTTTAATTCAATTCTCGTCTTGCTTCAAGAGCCTTAGAAAGTGTCACCTCATCAGCATACTCAAGGTCACTTCCCATTGCGATACCTTGAGCAATTCGTGTTACTTTTACTCCAAGTGGAGATATAAGTTTTGCTATATACATCGCAGTTGCGTCGCCCTCAACATCGGGATTGGTTGCCATTATTACCTCTTCTACGCCATCCTCTTGAACGCGAGAAAGAAGTTCTTTTATCTTTATGTCATTTGGCCCACGATGCTCAAGCGGACTTATCGTACCAAACAAAACGTGGTAAACACCTTGATAGGTTTTCACTTTCTCCATTGCTATAACATCTTTAGGTTCTTTGACAACACAAACGATTTTTCTATTTCTATTTTGACATATTGGACAAATTTCCCTATCAGTAAAGTTTCCGCAAACCTTGCAAAAACCTATCTTCTCTTTGGCCTCAATTATAGCACTGCTAAATCGCTCTGCCCTTTCTTTCTTACCTTCAATAATAGAAAAAGCATAACGCTGAGCAGTCTTATATCCAACTCCTGGAAGAGTACGGAACTGCTCTATAAGTTTTTCAATCACATCTTCGTTGTTCATTAATTTATCCTAATTTAAAATAGTCCTGGTACTTGTGGAAGAGAAGATTCCTCCTTGCGAGTTATTTGTTCAAGACAGTCATTGACAGCAGAAATAATAAGATCTTCAAGCATTTCCTTATCGTCTGGGTCAACCACTTCATCCTTTATTGTAATTGATTTCATCACACGATTTCCCATCATTTTGACTTCAACCATTCCACCACCAACAGATGATGAAAATACTGTTTCTTCAATTTCCTTTTTGGCTCTTGCCATATCCTCTTGCATCTTTTGTGCTTGACGCATAAGTTGATTCATATTAGCACCACCAAATCCTCCAAAATTATTGTATCCCATTTTTACCTCCAATTAAATTTATTATGAATTATTTTCACATCTCCAAAAACTTCTTTTAGTTTTTGAATATCTTGTTCAGCCTTTGAATACGGCTGTTCTTTTAAATTGATAACCAGTTCAACATCAAGTCCCTGCCAGCGTAAAGCCCTTTCTATTTCGCGTCTACCCTCTTCAAGTAACGATGCAATCATTTTTTCTAAAATATTTATAGTAAATTTGCCATCGCTTAAACTGATATCTGTTATATCACCACAAGCAACGTGCAATGCTACTTGTCTGTGCTCTTTTAAATATAACACCACCTTTCCCCAAACAGTCTTTGCTGAAAGTCCTGCTTTAGCTGTGCTAATTTTTAGTTTTTTTTTACGTCTTCACCACTCAAACCTGACATAACTGAAAGCGACAATGTCTCCAAAAGTAATCTTGGTGAGATTGTATAACGAAGTTCATTTTCAGCACTTCCAAAACATTGCATATATTCGATAAGCGTTTTCTCATCAAACTTTTCTGATTGCTCTTTTACCTTTTGATAGCTGTTTTCTGCCATATTTAATATGTCATTAGGTTTACTGCAAGATTTACAAACAAGCAGGTTTCTTGCGTGCTTTGAAAGATCTTTTACTAATATCGACATATTCTTTCCGCCTTCGTCGATCTTATTAACAAGTTCAAGTATTCCGCCTACATCCTTCTCTGCAAGTCTATTAAAATATTCTATCATAAGGCTTTCATCAGTCGTACCAAGAACTCTTTGAACTCCTTCAAGAGTAATCTTTCCAATGGAATAAGCAATTACACTATCTGCTATAGAGAGAGTATCTCTCACACTTCCCTCACCTGCTATTGCTATGGCTTTAAGTGCTTCATCATCATATTCAATATTTTCACTATCAAGAACCCTCTTTAGAAGAGAAATAAGTTCGTCTACTCCCACAAGTCTAAAGTCAAACCTTACACATCTTGAAAGAATAGTTGCTGGAAGTTTGTGAGCCTCAGTCGTTGCCAATATAAAAATAATATGTCTTGGAGGTTCTTCCAAGGTTTTTAGTAAAGCATTGAATGCCGAATCGGTAAGCATATGAACTTCATCAATGATATAAACTTTATACTTGGCATCAACTGGCATAAACTTAACTTTCTCTCGAAGTTCCCTCACATCATCAACCCTATTATTAGATGCAGCATCAATTTCAATTATATTAATATCATTTTGATTTTCAAGTTTTAAGCAATTATCACACTTCCCACAAGGCGAACCACTTTGATTGTTCTGACAATTAACCGCTCTAGCAAGTATTCTTGCTATTGAAGTTTTTCCTATACCTCGCGAGCCAGTAAACAAATAAGCGTGACCAATGTTTCCGCTTGCTATTTGATTTCTAAGTGCCCTTGTAATATGTTCCTGCCCAACAACTTCATCAAAGGTTGTAGGCCGATATTTTCTATAGAGCGCAAGATGTTCCATATTTCTCCTTTTGCTCTTTTAGTATAATGCTTTTCTGCTAAAAAAGCAAACAAAAATTATTAAATTATCTTTACTACAATAACAGTCATATCATCAACTGCATAACCATTGTTTGAAAGTAATGCTCTTTGAAGTATTTGGTCAGCATATTCCTGTGGACTTGCACCCTTTATTGTGAGAATAAAGTCTCTAAAATCTCCGTCACTGCCGAAAGAATCATTTATTCCGTCAGAGCAGATAATAATAAAATCTTTTTCATTTAAAACAACCTTTTTAATGTTTGCCTTAGCATCTTCTATTATTCCTGCAGGAAGAGAGGAGCATTCAATCAGCTTGCATCCTTCCTCACCTCTGATATATGAGGTTGAAGCCCCCATTTTTATAAAATCACTTGTACCGTCTTTTAGATCAACAATACAAATATCTATGCTTGAAAAAATTTCGTCTCCCTCAAGATTCATAAGTTTATTTACTGAAGAAAGTATAATTTCACTTTCAAAACCAGCTTTATAGAAGTTTTCAATAAGCCCTATTGTAGTTTCTGCCTTTTTCCCAGCCTCTTCACCACTTCCCATTCCATCACAAATAGCAAAAATAAACCTATCACCATCAAGCCTTTCTATTGTATGTCTATCACCAGAAACATCACCACCTCTACCCTTTGACATACTTGCAAGCCCAAACACACAGTCAAATCTAGGTGCAGTTTTCAAGTTTACAGAAACAAACCCTGCTCTCTCGGTAGGATAAACGTCATATATTGCCATTTTATTATTACATATTTTTGAAGTTATGCCTTGAAGTTTTAGTTTATTTGCATCTTCCTCTCTTACGACCAAAGTAGCCATCATAGTCTTTGCATCCCTTTCATAGACAACAGCATCACTGCAAATAATATTGTTGGAAGATAGTTCGTCAAGAAGCCTTTTTTCTCTGGTGCTATCCATACTAATCATAGTATCAACTTCACAAGATAAGGTTTTCATAAGCCCTGAAATTCCTTCAAGTTGGTCGGAAATTAATAATTTAGAATTATCTACATTTCCCACAAGTTGACTATAAGATTTATACTGCTTTGTTAGAGTATTTACCTCCGCAATAAGCCTAGCGGTCTGACCGCAACGCGATGCAAGATAACTGGGAATATCAAGCAGTGTTATCCGCCCCCTTTCAAAAGCAACAGTAACAAGATTTTTAAATACACTTTTTGTGTCTTCACTAAAAGTTCTATGACAATGTTTATGCTCTGGGCAATTTTTACAAATTGAAGATTTTAGTTCTTCATAAAGCATATCTTTAACCTCTTCTTCCCCGACATTCTTTTTAATAAGACTGCGGAAAACTGCATTCATATCATAAAAAACCTCACTTAGTCTACTAAGCCTGCGTTGAAGAATGTCGCGATTTCGATTAAGCATACTGATAACAGCACTTTTTTCCTTTTCTGTAGAAAGCAACAAAGATAGAGAGTCATAAAAAGCATTTGGAAGAAGTAGAAATACTACTGATGAAATTACTACTGGCATAAAACTAGCAATGGTAAAACCATAATAAAGGTCAAAATAGAAAGTTATAAGCACTTCACTAAGTACAAGTCCTATTGCAGGCAAAAATCTATTAATGAATTTGAAAGATATAATCGCAATAGCCCAAATTATCAAAGGTGCCATATAAATAGGATTTCCACTACCCATTAATGCCCCAAGCCCCATAAGCCCAGCAAAAATAACTGTTCGTCCTCCACTTGAGGTGTGCGAAAGAGTTAAAAGCAAAAAGGATACAAAAAGTTTAAAAAAGGAGAATCCATATAAATTACAACTTTCAAGCCCACTTGCTATGCTAAGCAAAATAACTCCTCCCGCGATCAACTCTGGAAGAGTAAGTTTGTAGGAAAAGCCTCTACTAATAAGAGGTTCAAAAATAGATAAAGCCAAAAATAGGAATACTAAGCCAACAATTATTGATAAAATCACAACATATATTTCCATTCCACCTAGAATAGAAAACACAATCCAAGCAGTCTGACTTATTCCACAGAAAGCAAACAATTCTAGTTTTGACATAGGTTTTTTAACACTTATATGTATGTAATAAGGCAAAGCAAGCATACTCACAGTTACTAAGACAGATATAATTCCCTCAAAAGCATAATTGTTAGCAATAGAACCTATTATATATGCAGGGATAAGAAGCCACACTTTTTGATTTGCCCAAGCAAGAGCAAATAACATTGAAAAAGCAAAAGGATAAATAATTCCATTAATCCCAGCCCGAGAAAGTACAAAAAACAACAGAGTAAACAACAAAAATTTAATTATATATTTGACTTTATTTTTCATATTCCGATTATAACTCTGGCACCCTAAAATCATCTTATCCTTACTTGCCACATCTTGACGAAAATGCACTATCATTGATGAATTATTTTTTTAAGTTGACAAAAAACTTTAATTATGATAATATTTTTTTAGTTAAGGAAGAAAGATATGAAAGTAATTCACTATGCAACATTTTTTTCAGATAAAAACGTTATTCCAACGCAAAAAACTCTTAAAGTAAACACCTCAGATGTTAAAGAATTAACTCTTACAAAGGATATTTATAGAGTTATTACTTTCGACCGTTATGTCGGTAGTGTTGACTTAAAAGGAAGGAAAATAAAGGTTGCATCTCAAAAAATCAATCAAAAACTTTATCATATAGGAAAATATGAAAATCTTGATAAACTTTCTAAAAAAGACCCATTTTTTGTTGAACTTGCTAAAGCGGGTGATTGCATAGGTATGGTAACTTCTCCTAATGGTATGGAAACTCTTGTATTCCGTGGTGAAGGCATACTTGATCCACTTAATAAAGAAGATAAGATTGTAATGCAGAGTTCAGCACAAGAAAATGTTGCCTCAACTACTGAAAAAACAAATAAAGAAAAACGAAATAGTGAAACAACCATATAAAGTAAAAAAGTACATCTTAAATTGATGTACTTTTTTATTTTAATTTATATTTTTTAGCCAACCTTTGAATATCCGTCAAGACTAAATAATCCGCCTTTTACTCCACCTA
>CARXKP010000010.1 GCA_949096025.1 uncultured Eubacteriales bacterium | reverse complement strand
TTAGATATTACCTCTAAAGAAAAACTTGAAAAAGTAAAGGTAGGAATGACAAAAAAAGAAGTGCAGAAATTGTTAAAGAATACTGTAATTTTAAAGATTAATCAGATAATCTATACTATGCTATAAAGAGCAAAACTCCAGAAGAGCAACTTAAATAAGTTGAAGAAATTATTGTAAATCTTGATGAGATGGAAAAATCCTTTTTTAGATGACAATTTTTAAAATGTTCTTTAAGCAGTGAAGTAGCAAATCATATACTTGATTATGGTAAAATGGATATTTCAAAACTCACGGATTATAGGCTTAAGGCTTGCTTTACCAATTTAGAAAAATTTAATGTTACTGTTATAGGAAAAATTGTTGAAAGAGATGACATAAAATCTCGTAAAGATTATCATAATATTGTGGAATATTATGAAAATTTATTACAAAAGAACAAGTTAAGAATTGGAGTAAGTTAATTTAGTCAGGCAAATTTTGCTTGACTTTTTATTTTATCTTTAGGTTAAATAATTTTTAATTAAGTTGGTTAATGTTTTAAAATTATAGTAAGGTCATTATTGACTTTTATAGTCTAGTATGATAAAATTAAATTAGGGAGAAAGGGATATGAGTAAATCACAAGCCATTAGCGAAGTTTTTAATTATTTAAACAAATATAAGCATAATGAAGTTTGGTCAAATCTTCTTGCCGTAAGAAAAGTTATGGCTACAGAAAATATGTCCTTTAAAGAAGCAAGTTCTATTGTTGAAAGAGAGACTGGCGAGAGACTTGATTTGAATTTAGATACTATAAGTGTTTATTATTCTCTTTACTCGCTTGTTTGCTTTAAAGAGGATCACGAGGCTAATATCGACTTCTCCTACCTTGAAACTAATAAAGAATATAGAAATTTAAAAAATCAATTTGATGCCAGCCATAACAATATTTCTTTTATGGCAAATTTAAGAAATTTTATCACTCATAACACTTTAGAAATTTCTGAAGATGGTGTAGAAATATTTCATCCTGTAAAAGCGAATGGACAGCCTTCTAGGGAAAGATTTGTAAGAGCAGAAATTAATTCTATTATAGAAAATTTAACTACGGGGTTATTAAAGAATGGCAGTATGTATAAATTCGGTGATCCTTTAAAAGAATTTAAAGATAAAAAAGGAATGATTTTCTGTCCAATGGGAAAGGCATCAGATATTTTGGATGCAAATAATCCTGAAAATTTCCTTGTTTATGATAGAACCGCAGTAATCTTTGCATTTTATAAACTTAATGAGGCAATGCTTGCAAACCCAGATGTTAAATTAAACGATTTGCTTGATAAATTAATTGAAGAAACAGATCAAAATCCAAATTCTGGCTTTTTAAAAGCTGAATTTAAGATGATGAAAAATGTTGAGCATCTTCTTGCAAATGATGCCATTCATTATGCTAGTGCTATATTCTCAAGTAAATTTTATGATGAAGACTATGATTATTCGAGTACTGAAACGGGTATAGATGGTTTTAAAGGAGAGAATATTGGTAAAATTCGCCACGCTCTAATGCACGGCTATTATAGCATTGGAGATGACAAAATTACTATTAAGAAACTAACTCAAGAGGGTGAAGACAAGCTCAGGGATTTTAGAAAAGCAAATAAAAGAAGAAAAAATGCTCCAGACCAAAATATACAAACTTTTATTAAAGAAAACAGGGATTTCGATAGATGCTTGGAAGAATTGTGTACTATAACTTATGATGATCTAGCTCAGATTTGTAATAGTGTTATTAAAACTTATGTAAAAGAGCATCCAGAGGAACTTGGGGTTGAAACAGAAAACTGCGATGAAATTGAAGAGGAAGGCGAACTTTCATAATGAATAAAAAGACGGGCAATCCGTCTTTTTTATTAATTGACATTTTATAGAGTAATACATATAATATACTCATACGATTGGAGAAAAATTATGAATATTGGAATTGATTTAGATGGTGTTTTATTTGATACTGAAGAATATTTTAGATGTAGTGGTGAACTTTATGATATTGAAATCGGTGGGGGCGGAATGGTTAAACCAAATCATATAAAAATGCAATATAGATATGATTGGGAAAGGGAATATTTCGACGATTATATATTAAAATATTTGCTTGAAATTGAAAGAATCGCTCCTGTTAAACCTTATGCTAAACTTGTTATTGAGAAATTAAAAGAAGATGGACATAAACTTATTTGTATTACGAGTCGAGGTGTTCTTGACGATGAAGAAATAGAAATTACCAAGAAAAGATTAAAGGAAGAAGGGATAATTTTTGACAAATTATTTTTTGCTCAAGCAAATAAAGTTAAATGTTGCCAGGATGAAAAGATAGATGTTATGATTGATGACTATTTTGACTTTATTCAATCTATTTCTAACAGTGGAATAAATTGTCTTTATTTTAGAGATAACATTCAAGATGATATTATAAATCCTTATGTTCGTAATGTTAAAAATTGGGGAGAAGTTTATAGACAAATATCAAATCTATCTAAAATTAAGCAGTAAATATTCAAGCCCTGTATTGACATTATATAAAAAATAAAGTATAATAATTTTGTTAAGAGCAATATGGAAATCAAAATATTGCTGGGGGAGGGAAAAATGTTTGACGGTAAAAAAAGAAAGGCAGAGATAGAACAACTTGAAAGCAAACTTGCTATTACTAAAGCAGAACTTGAGATTGCATTTGAAAGACTTGCTAGACAACTTGAAACTGATTATGGTGTAAAACTTGACCATTATTCAATGAAAATGCAAGATGAACTTGAAAGAGGACTTGCAGCTCTTTCTGCTGAAAAAGGGATTGATTCTATTGAATCACTTAAGAAAATAGTTTATGCAAAACTTGAAGAGTATGATTTAATTGCAAATCAACTTAGAGATATGCTTGTAAAGCAAAAAGAATATATTGCTATGGCGGCTCAAGAGGCAGTTGAAAAAGCATTCCAAGGTGACCTTTTGACTATTGTTGGAGTTGAGGTAAGAAAACTTATTTCTGAAGAGGGAAAGAAGATGCTTTTTGATGAGAGCAATCGTTCAATCTTAGGAATTTCAAAAGAACTTACTAATGAAGTTATTGATGAACTTCGTGATAGAATTCCACCAATCATTGCTGCTGGTTCTGGCGAGGGTGGAGCTGGTGACAAACCTGGAGATGCTCCTACTATGTCACCTGAAGAGAAAAAAGCACACGAAAAGAGAGTAAAAGAAGTTCTTTCTTATGAAAGACATTCTGATTTTCCAAAACTTGCTGGTTCACTTAAGGCAGGTCTTATGCCTATGCTTGTAGGTCCTGCTGGTACTGGTAAGAGTACTGCAGTTGAGCAGGCTGCTTATGAACTTGGTCTTGATTTCTATACATCAAACCGTGTTCAAATGTCTTATGAACTTACTGGCTTTAAGGATGCTACAGGTAAATTCCAAGAAACACAGTTCTATCGTGCTTATAAATATGGTGGAGTATTCTTCCTTGATGAAATAGACGGTTCTTCTCCAGAAGCACTTGTTACAATTAATACCGCTATGGCCCAAGGATATATGAACTTCCCAGACGGAAAAGTTTATATGCACGAAAACTTTAGACTTGCTGCCGCTGGTAATACTTATGGTACTGGAGCAGATGCTCAATATGTTGGAAGAAATGAACTTGATGCTGCTACTCTTGACCGTTTTGTTGTTGTAAAATGGGATTATGATAAAAAACTTGAAACAAAACTTATTAAAGATCCAGACCTTCTTAAATTTGGTTGGGAGGTAAGAAAGGCTATTGCTAAACTTAAACTTCCTATTATCATCTCTACTCGTGGACTTATCAACTTCTATAAACTAATGCAAGTTGAAGGCTTTGATATTTCAGAAAGACTTGAAAGCGTACTTTTTGAAGGTGTTGATGCTCAATCACTCTTGACTATTGCAAGAGAAATTCCAAAGAGTAAATACAGATCGGCGCTAGAAAAACTTGCTGAAAGAGTACACCAAGAAGAAACAACAAGTGGTGACGAAAATGAAAGCGACTGAGATAAATAAAGACGGTGCTACACTTTTAGATTATCAGTTTGATACGCTCCTTGACCTTGTATTTTTTATAGAGAATACAAAACCAATAACTAGAGAAAATTCAAGTATAACAGGCAGCTATAGTTTCACTGGGACACACTCTTATGATGAAGCTATGGATATGTGTAAAAATGGTTATTTTTCTGAAGATGTAGAGAAATTTCAAAAGATATTCTTTAAAGTGGCAAATCAAATTGATCGTAAGATGAAAAGACTTGGAGTGAAACACGATGTTGTAGGCGGTGTACCCGATGTGCCTCGTTACCTTATGGGTCATCCATTAAATATGATGGCTCCTGCAATCAGACCTATGGAAAAAAAGCCAAAACCTATTAATTTAAGGTTCAATGCTGCAGTTTCTGCTGGAACATCCAAAAGTACTATCGAGAGAAGAGGACTTGCATTTGTTCTTCTTTTCCAATTACTTGATAAACTTGGCTGTAATGTAACATTAGAAACAGATGAATTTTCTAAAGGAAATGGCTGGGGTACTGTAGAAAACTATTATGTTAATGTTGGTGTAAAATTAATGAAACAAGGGGATATAATGAATATATCGAAGATTTATTTCCCTCTTGTTCACCCTTCATATCTGCGAAGAATAATGTTTGCAACAGAAGAAAGAATGCCAAAATTAGAGAATAGACAGGATTTCTTTGATGGTTATGGTCGCCCAACATCTCTTAGAGAATATATTAAATTTAAGGATGAAACACTTAAAAAAGATGAGATAAATATTTTTTCTGATGATTATAGTTATGACTCTGTGAAAAATGCTTTAAAAGAGATTATTAAACAAATTGGAGATGAGGGTGGGCTAAAGACTCCAACTGAACAGGTTATGGAGCTTCTTGATGAAATTGACTTTTCTCCACTTAGTAAATTTAATGATGATGATAATTATCGTGATGATGAAGATGATTTCTTTGATTGGTTATAAATAAAAAACAGGCAGTTTGCCTGTTTTTTTGTGTTTCAATTCCATTTTATCATTTTATTAGCTATGTATTTAAAATTTTATTAGTTATATAAAAGCAACCTAAGGTTGTTAATTTGCATAGTGTTCAATACGGCTTACTGCGTCTTTAACCATTTCAGTTTGTTCGTAAGCAAGTCCTTCTTCTAGTGCTTCACTTACAGGTTTAAACTCAAAGCCTGTATTTTGTAGCGTTTTGTCAAATACATCCTTTTTACAGTTGAGGTTGATTTGGAAGGCTTGACTTGAGCCACCTCTTTTACCAGCAAGTTTTTCATTATTATAAAGGTCGAGGAATCTAAGGTCAGAAAGAATTTCTCCATTATCGGTTTTTATTGAAATTATTGCTGGTTCCATAAGGTTAGATTTTAAAGTTGCTTTGATTCCTGTCTTTTCTTCAAGAACTCTTAAAGCGGCATAGGTAGGTGATTCAAATTTCTTAATTTCTCCACCAACAAGACCAAGATAATTTGGAAAGTCAATTTTACTTTTATCTCTATATCCGCAAAGTACATAATTTTTAAGATATGGCCTATTAGATTTTGGAGTGACAATATCTTGCAATGTAAATACTACATCAACAGTTTGTCTGCCTTGATAAATTCTTCTACCAGAATCTTCAAGAGCATACCTAAGACCATTAAAACCATTGATTGAACCAAGAAGCATTTGAGTTCCGTAAGAGGCAAGATGAGCAAAAGTGTCATAATCGCCTTTTAAAATTGCATTTCGTAGGTCTGTTGCGTGGTAAGGCACAGAACTGGTTTCTTCAGGATTTACAAATTCAAAAGGAAGGTTTTTGTTTTGCTCTTTTAGTACATCAAGAATATCCTCTTTATTGCCTGTTATGAAGTGAGTAACATTGTATTTATCACATACTTCCAAAACATCATCAAGCCATTCATCAAAGGTTTCTCTATCTTGAATATGCACAAATTCAACTTTTGAAAGGTCACCTCCGCGTTCTTGAATGCTTAAAAGTAACATTTTTTCTCTAAACACAGCAAGAAAAGGGTGTCTTTTAGTTCCTGATTCATAACAACTGCCAAGTCCTATTATAACCTTATCATAACTGTCAAGCATTTTCATAATTGCTTCAATATGTCCCTTATGAGAAGGGGCGAATCTACCAATAAAAAGCGCGGTTTTCATAAATTATATCTCCGTGTATATTAAATCACATTTATCCTTTAAAGTCAATAGTAAAACCTTAAAAATCTGCTCTAAAATCTTTGGTTTTTATCTTTAGATATGATAAAATTATAAGTGCGGAGAAATTATGAAAAGAAGTAATAGATTTGTATTTTTACCATTTTGTGTATTAAGTCAAGCATATCAAGCGCAGGGAATAGTTAAACACGAATGGTCATCTAGCATTAGACCAATTATAGAACTTTTAATGAATAATGATATTAATATTATTCAAATGCCTTGTCCTGAAAGTTCTTTTTGCGGGTTTGATAAAAGTCTTATTCGTCCACCTCGCAATATAGAAGGTTATGATAACAACGAATATAAAAATCATTGCAAAAAGTTAGCAAATGGAGTTATTGATATGATAAAGCCAATGATAACAAATGGTTATGAAATTCTTGCGATTTTAGGGATATGGAAATCACCATCTTGTTCAAATAGCCTCGTTCACACAGATGAAGGAGGGCTTATTGAGCGAAAGGGGGTATTTATGGAGGAGATTACAAACTTTTTGAAAGAAAGCAATCTTAATATACCTATTATTGAAATAAATAAGAAAGATGTAAATGAAACAATAATAAAACTTGAAAATGTAATCAAACATTAAATTGAAACAAAATATTTGTCTAAATATAAAATGTTGTGATATACTAAAAGGAAAGCAAACAGGAGGAAGAAATGGAAGAAATAAATTTTATTGGATGGAATGGCTTTAAAGGCGAAAAATGGAAAGAGAAAATTGATGTCTCAAACTTTATTGATGAAAATTATCGTGAATATTTAGGTGATGACAGTTTTTTAAGCGGAATAAGTGAAAAAACAAATAAGGTTTGGTCAAGGTGCGAAGAACTTTTAAAAGAGGAGAGAAAAGTTCATCTTCTTGATGTTGATCTTGAACATATTTCTGGAATAGACAATTTCCCTGCAGGATATATTGATAAGGAAAATGAAGTTATTGTTGGTCTTCAGTCAGATAAGCCATTAAAGAGGATAGTCAATCCTTTTGGTGGAATTAGACTTGTTGAAAATGCACTTGGTTGTTACAATAGAAAACTTGATGATGCCACTGCAAATATCTTTAGACAGATGATAAGAAAAACACATAACGATGGTGTTTATGATGCCTATACTCCAGAAATTAGAAGGGCAAGGTCTGCTGGTCTTATCACAGGACTTCCAGACAACTATGGTAGAGGAAGAATAATTGGAGATTATAGACGAGTTGCACTTTATGGAATTGATAGACTTGTTGAAGAGAAAAAAGCAGATTTGAATAGCGAGGATATGCTAACTATTGACAGCGAAGAAAAGATTAGGCTTAGAGAAGAAATCAATGAGCAAATTAGAGCACTTGCAAAAATCAAATCAATGGCTTCAAAATATGGATATGATATTTCGCTTCCTGCTCAAAATGCAAAAGAGGCTTTTCAGTGGACATATTTTGCATATCTATCAGCAGTAAAAGAAAATAATGGAGCGGCTTCAAGTCTTGGCAGAGTTTCTACTTTCCTTGATA
The DNA here is from genome assembly GCA_949096025.1 of uncultured Eubacteriales bacterium. Classification (GTDB taxonomy): domain Bacteria; phylum Bacillota; class Clostridia; order Christensenellales; family UBA1242; genus Caccovivens. The sequence goes on along the minus strand of CARXKP010000010.1, from coordinate 20,577 downwards.
TTTATGTAGAAAGAGATTTACAAAATGGAAGTTTGACAGAGGGAGAGGTGCAAGAACTTGTTGACCAGTTTATTATCAAACTGAGACTTGTCAGACATCTTAGAGCGCCAGAATATGATGAAATTTTTGGTGGCGATCCTACTTGGGTTACAGAATCTATCGGCGGTATGCTTGATGAAAAGCGAAGCTTAGTAACTAAAAACTCTTTTAGATTTTTACACAGTTTAATCAATTTAAACCCAAGTCCAGAGCCTAATTTAACAGTTCTTTGGTCAACAAGACTTCCTGAAAACTTTAAAAAATATTGTGCTAAAATCTCAATACTTACTGACTCAATTCAATATGAAAGTGATGATGTAATGTCACCTCTTTATGGTCACGATTATGCAATTGCTTGTTGCGTTTCTGCTATGAGAGTCGGAAAACAGATGCAATATTTTGGCGCAAGGTGCAATCTTGCAAAATCTCTTCTTTATAGTATTAATGGAGGACGAGATGAAGTTTCTGGTAAACTTGTTGTTGAGGGAGTAGAAAAGTGCGATGCGGAAGTACTTGACTATGAAGACGTTAAAAAGAGATATTTTGATGTCATAGATAGAGTTGCAAAAACCTATGTTGATGCTCTTAATATCATTCATTTTATGCACGACAAGTATGCGTATGAAGCAGGACAAATGGCGTTGCACGATTCTCATCTTGATAGACTTATGGCATTTGGAGTTGCTGGACTATCTGTTGCAACAGATAGCTTATCAGCAATAAAATATGCTAAGGTTAAACCAATTCGCAACGAACAAGGCATTGCAATAGACTTTGAGATAGAGGGGGATTTCCCTAAGTATGGCAATGATGATGATAGAGTAGATACACTTGCAGTTGAAATATTGCAACATCTTATTAAGGCACTTAAATCTCACAGACTTTATCGTAATGCAAGACATACGCTTTCTGTTCTTACAATTACTTCAAATGTTATGTACGGTAAAAAGACAGGTTCAACCCCAGACGGAAGAAAGGCTGGAAGTGCTTTTGCTCCTGGTGCTAATCCAATGCACGAGAGAGATTGTTGTGGGGCGCTTGCAAGTCTTAACTCTGTTGCAAAAATTCCTTATTGTGGATGCTGTGAGGACGGCGTTTCAAACACATTCTCAATCATTCCAAATTCTCTCGGAAAGGATATGGAAAATAGAGTGAATAATCTTGTTAGTATGCTTGATGGATATTTTGTTCAAGGGGCACAACATCTTAATGTTAATGTTCTTGACAGAGAAAAACTTATTGATGCAATGAATAATCCAGAGAAATATCCAAACCTTACAATAAGAGTATCTGGATATGCTGTTAACTTTAACAAACTATCTCGTGCGCATCAAGAAGAAGTTATTTCAAGAACTTTCCACGAAAAATTGTAAGAGGATTAATTAATGGAAGAAATTTTAGGTAAAATTAGTAGTGTTGAAAGTATGGGACTAGTAGACGGACCTGGTATCAGATATGTAGTGTTTTTGCAAGGCTGTCAACTTAGATGTAAGTATTGTCATAATCCTGAAACTTGGAATATGAGTAAGGCGAATGAACTTATTTCACCCAAAGGCCTAATTGAGAGAATAGAGAGGTTTAAGCCATATTTTGACGGAAAAGGTGGAGTTACTTTTTCTGGCGGTGAGCCTCTTCTTCAACCACTTTTTTTGCTTGAATGTCTTAAACTTTGCAAGGTAAGAGGAATAAACACCGCACTTGATACATCGGGAGTTGGAATTGCTGATGAAAAAACAGCAGAGGAAATTCTTGATAATTGTGATTTAGTTATACTTGATATAAAAGCAGTTGAAGAAAGTGATTATAAATCGCTTACTGGGCAAAATATGACCAGATTTAATGTTTTTTTAGAAAAAACTCAGCAAAAAGGCTCGAAATTATGGCTTAGACAGGTAATTGTACCAAATTTAAATGATAATGAGGAGAATATTCAAAAACTTGCAGAGTTTATTCGTCCTATTAAAAATGTTGAAAGAATTGAACTTTTACCATATAAAAACCTTGGAGAAATTAAGTATAAAAATCTTGGGATAAAATATCCTTTAGAGGGACTTGAGAATATGGATGAAGTTAGATGTAAGAAACTTGAAGATAAACTACATCTTCTTTTAGGAAGAGAACCTAATTAATTGAGCAAAGGATTACAGATGAAAAGTTGTTATGATTGTCCTAGAGCTTGTGGTGTGGACCGCAGTAAGCAAAAGGGCTTTTGTGCAGAAGGGGACAAGATAAGAGTATCAAAAATTATAGAGAATTTTATGTGGGAAGAGCCTTGTATCAGTGGTGAGAAAGGGGCTCTTGCCATATTCTTTTCTGGGTGTAATTTAAGGTGTGATTTTTGCCAAAATTATCAGTTGTCGCACATAGGAAAGGGACAGGAATATACTCCAGATGAGTTTGCCTTGTTATTATCCTCATTTGACTATACAAAATATAACTCTATCGACCTTATCACTCCGACGCATTTTTCTTCACTCCTTATAGAGGCTTTTTCAAAATTCAATTCTCCCGTTCCTGTAGTTTGGAATAGTGGAGGGTATGAAAATGAAGATATGATAGAAAGACTTTCGGAATTTGTAGACGTCTTTTTACCAGACTTTAAATATTTTAGTTCTGACCTATCTACTTCACTTTCAAATGCTAAAGATTACTTTGATATTTCTTCTAGAGCAATACTCAAAATGAGAGAATGTAAGAAAAAGAATATATTTAAAAATGGGATATTACAAGAAGGAGTTTTAATTAGGCATTTAGTTCTGCCAACACATATTGATGATAGTAAAAAAATACTTGATTTCATTTCTAAAAATATTTCAGAGCCTTTTATTAGCATTATGGGTCAGTTTACTCCTATGGGAAAAATTATAAGGGATAGACTAAAACCACTTGAATATAAAATTGTTTTATCTTATGCTGAAAAACTTGGTTTAACAGAGGGATATTTTCAAGACCTTGACAGTTCAAGCGACAAGTTTATTCCAAACTTTGATTAATTTTATCTTTAAAAAATTTTTGGTTTAAGATTTTAAATTGCTTTAAAAGGTTAAAAATGTTTGACAAGAAGCATATAATTGCTTAGAATTATTATATATTAAGAAAAAGTCGTACTATCTCTGTATTAAAAGTTGTAATAAAAGAGGTGAAATTATGGCAAAAGCAGGAGTTAATAGTTTGAATCCAATACAAAAAGAAGCACAATACTTAAAGAAAAAAATGATTACTCAAAGAATTTCAGGTATTATTACCTGTCTACTTGCTTTGACAAGTATTGGTGTTTATTATTTTGAAATTATTAATGGTTGGATGTGTGTAATTGTTCTTGCATATTGCCTTGGCAGTGTTTTTACTGCAAATAGTTTTATTCAAGATATTAAAGTTGGCAACCCTTGGCAGAGAGTTAATTCTATATGTTCCATTGCATTCTATGTGTTAACTGTTGGACTTATTATTTATGGATTTGTTACCCATAATCTTGAACTTCAATTTTAAAAAAGAACCACGAAAGTTAATCGTGGTTTTTTGTTTCTTCTTTTTGTTTATCTTCGCCAGTGTAACCTAGTAGTTTAGAACCAAATAGTTTTTTCTTATGCTCTGGCTCTTTATAAATACGGAATCTTTTTTGCTTTTTCTTTAATTTTAATTTTTTAATGTGGTATCTATATTTATTTTCTGTTTTTATTAACTCACTTGCAGTTTCAACTTTATTTTTAAAGATAGAATGCTCTTTCATAAAAGTTCCCGTTCCTAGCGTTTCGGTGACGGCAGAGGAGAACACAAAGGATTCTTTATCAATTTCACTTACAATTTTCTTCATTTCAGCAGATTGTTCATTAGGAAGAAGGCATAAAAGGATTGCCTTTTCTTTATTAGAGAACATACCAGTACCGCTAATTTTGGTAACCCCTCTATGGTAACGCTCAAGCAGAGCTTGAGCAATTTCTTCATCTTTATCACAAATTATGTAATGTGCGACAACTCGCTTTGAACCATCAAGAACTAGGTTGGTTGTGAGTGAGTTTACAACCGCAACAACTAGGGCATAAAGTCCAGTCTGTAAACCTGATGTAATTATACTTAAGGTAAGAACAATGGCATTTATCATTAAAAGGCAATATCCGGTTTTAATCTTAGGAAAATATCTATTTATGATAACTCCAACAATATCACTTCCACCAGTAGTTCCACCAAACTTCATAGCAACCCCAACGCTTAATCCGCCTAAGATAGCACCGACAATAGCATATAAAAGTCTATCATCTAGTCCGTGGTTATAAATGGCAGGAATTGCACCAAACTGCATACCAAGAGTGTAAAAACCTATCCCAAGTCCTGAAAGCACTAAAAACTTCCATCCAAATATTCTAAGAGCAAAAAGAAATATGATAAGGTTAAAAATTAAGTATACAACTGCTGTTGGGAGAGATAGGCCAATAGAAGCAAGCCCATCTCTAACAATCACTGCAAGTCCTGAAATACCTGTTGGAATGATTTTTGCTGATTCAAAAAAATTTTTAAAGTTCACGCCACCAACAAAGGCTGCAAGTGAAACCATAACAATTTGCAATATAAATTTATTTAATTTTTGTTTTTGTTTATTTTCTGCGGTTTTTAGTAACATCTTATTATTATAACATAGTTTTTGAAAAAGGCAAACAAGAAAGTCGATATAATCATTTTTTAACTAAATTTTAATAAATTTGTCATAGTTTTGATAAAAATGACTAAACATAGTTTGTTGATTTTTACAATATATATTATATAAATCTACTTATTTGTTGAAAAATGTTGAAATTTTACTTAATATTTTGTGTGATTTTATTGATTTTTTATTACTAAAATATGGAAATTGATAAAAACAAATAAGTACTTGATTTTTCAGTTTAAAAAGGTTATAATAATATTGTAGTTAAAAGTTAAGACTTTTTAACAAATGATAGTCTATTATTCTTATATGACTATGCAAGGGGGAAGGTTATGAAAAAAACTTATGAATTTTTAGGAAACGAATACGACCTTGAAGCTGTAAATGAAAAGGTTAATGAAGCACTTGCATCTATTAACGAACTTAATGAAAATTTGATGGCACAAATTAAAGAAACTATGAAAAAGATTGAGACTGAAAATAAGGATTATCAAAATGAGGAAATTGAACCTACGATAAAAGATATTCAAATGTTGCAGAAAAGGTTTATTAAGGCTAAAATTGCTCAATCAGCTAAAAGACAGCAAGAGATTATTGATAGCAGGGATTATCCACAACTTTTAAAGGATATTGAAGAGTCTGTTAATCTTGCTCCAACTCTTTCTGCTGAATTTGAAAAGATGATGACAGTTCTTGCCAGTCCTGACATTCCTGCAAAGGTTAAAATGGCTCAACTTGAAATGCAACTTGATACCTTCTTATATACAGAAAGTACAGTTAAAGTACAAAAAGATTTTAATAATACATATTATTTTGATAATATGTTTAACGATGAAATTGATGATTTTGATGAAAACGATTATGAATAAAGGGGATAGGAAATGAGAGATATAGGAAAAATGACTAGCGAATATGAGATGTTTAGTCAATATATTGACCAAGCAATCAGTTTACTTCTCAAAAGACAAGATGCAGAGTGCATAAGAGTGCTTGAATCTTTAAAGCTTTTTAGTAGAAGTATGTGTCTTTCAAATATGGTGTTTAAAATAAATGATTAATAAAAAAGACTTGAAATTTCAAGTCTTTTTTGTTTGTTTAGATTTATATTTGACATAAATCACTAAAATTGTTAAATATTTTTTATTTTTTGACGAATACTGTTAAAATTTGGTTTGCATCGATTTTAAAAAGAAAGTATAATTATTTTGAAATGGGAGTGAAAATGAAATCTTGCGAGCAGTTTATTAAACTAAATAATTTTTTTAATAAAGGTGATAGGATTGGTGTTGCGGTAAGTGGCGGTAGTGACTCAGTTGCACTATTGCATTTTTTATCGCTTAAAAAAGATGTACTTGGGATAGATCTTGTTGTTCTTCACGTCGATCACGGTATTAGAGAAGAAAGCGAAAAAGATTGTAATTTTGTGGAAAAGATGGCAAAAGAAATTGGAGTAAGTTTTCATAAGTTTAAGGTAGATGTACCAAAACTTGCAAAGGAGAGTGGAGAAAGTCTTGAAACGGTAGCAAGAGAGGCAAGATATTCTATATTTAAAAAACTGATTGAAAATAAAGTGGTAGACAAAATTGCACTTGCTCATCATAAAAATGACCAAGCCGAAACAATCCTTATGCATATCTTTAGAGGTTCTGGAGTAAGCGGGGCTAAAGGTATGGAACCTATTTCAAATGGAATATACATTAGACCATTGCTCGACACATCTAAAGATGAAATTTTAAAATATATTAAAGAAAATAAACTTTCCTATTGTGAAGATTACACTAATAGTGACAATAGTTATAGCCGTAATTTTGTGCGTAACGTAATTATGAAAGAAATAACTTCTCGCTGGGAGAATGCTATTGATTCGATTGTCAATTTTGGAAAGTCTGCGGGCGAGGATGATAGTTATATTTCAAGTCAAATTGACGGGGGTGCAGTAATAGAAGAGGGAAATGCTGTAAAAATTCCACTTTCATATTTTGTATATCATTCTGCCATAATTGCAAGAATAATATTTAAAGCTATGCGCAACTTAGGTATTAATCGAGATGTTGAAAGAAAACATATTGCTCTTATTACAAATCTAGCACTTAATGGCGAAAATGGAAAGAAAATAAATCTTCCTTTTGATGTGCTTGCGGTTAAAGAATATGATTATCTAACACTTCATAAAAGTAAAACTGAAAAAGTAGATTTTGAAAAAGTTTTTAAATGTGGTGAATTTTTTGTGGATGGTTTCGGTACTGTTAAGGTAAAAAAGGGAGATGCGACAAGAAAAGAAGGCTTTTTAATGTTTGATAAGGATAAACTTCCTAAAGATGCTATTTGGCGATTTAGAAAAGAAGGTGATATTTTTGTAAGATTTGGTGGAGTGAGAAAAAAACTTAAAAGCTATTTTATAGATAAAAAAATTCCGTCAAGACTTCGCGATAACATCCCTCTTCTTGCTAGTGGCAATGAGGTGTATTTGATAGCTGGCGATGAAATTTCTGATAAGATAAAAGTAGATGAAAACTCTAAAAAAATCTATATTGTTGGTGTTGATAGTATTGTATAATGAGGCTAGGTCGCAAAATACTTGCATTTTTATATTGGATATGGTATAATATATTTCTAGAAGGTGCAGTATTCTAGTCATAAGCACTTTTCAGGAAGGCGAAGTAATGGCGTCGAAGGGCATATCTGTGAAGTTTCTGGTGCTGGCCTTGGTTGCCCAAACCGGGGTTGGGGCTGGAAGTTAAGAATTTTGGGCGAATTGTAATGGCATACAGTCCACGACCCAATTTTCGTGGAGACCTAGTTAAGGGTGGCAGTCAAATCTGTTACTCTCTAGGAAGAACCTGCATTGCGATAAAAGTTGTGTGCAGCGTAGCCTGCCTTGAGTGAATAATTAGGGATAGGACGGAAATAACTTATTTTTATCGGCCAATAAAAGTATGATTATTGTTCTTGAAATATTATTTGCAAAATAGGCTAATGAATTGTGTAAATGTCAAGGAAAACTTCTAGACTGTTGCATAAGCAGATAGATTAAGGATTATAGTGCGACCTGAGTGGCGATTCGGTGTTATGTCTTGCTTAAAAGGAAACTGCCTAAATGGTGACATTGGGTGCGAGAATGGGAAATCCGACCGAACCTATGGCGCAAGGTTTACTTAATTTATTACCTTCTAAGATGCAAAATAAAATTTGCATCTTTTTTATGTCAAAACATTGTCGAAAAATGTCAAAAATTGTATTGATTTTTTTATAAAATATATTAAAATAATAATGTAACATAATATGTATTAAAAATATCAAAAAGCCTCTTGACAAAAATTGTCGGGGGGGGGGTAGAATAGATATATAGATATTAAGTATTATATAATTAGAGGTAAAAATGAGAAAAGACAAAGTAAATAAACAAATTTTTCTCTATATATTTGCAATTATTATTGCTTTTTCTTTGTTATGTATCTCGTTATTCATCAGTGGGAATTTTATCAAAGAAAATTCAATGGGTGCTAGTACAGGATTTACAAATGTTATAGATTTAGATAGTAGTTATTCTTATAGAAAATCATTTGTAAATAAATATGTATATAAAGCGACAAAAGATGTAACTTTTAGTAGTGGCGCATATATGTCTAGCGGTACAGCAGTTTTATTTATTGCTTCCGGAGTTACTGTCACAGCAACAGGTTCTGTAGGAAAAGCGGGTATTCAAGTTGGCCCTAGTTGCACTTTGATAATCGTTGGCGACGGTAACCTTATTGCAAAAGGCGGTAATGGAGGCAACGGTAGTAACGGAGGTAAGGGTAGTGATGGTTATATAAATAAATCTGGCAACGGAAATTTCTGGGGAGGTAACGGCGGAGCGGGTGGCTCTGGTGGAGTTGGTGCTGGCTCAGGAATTGGTGGCTCAGGCGGTGCTGGTGGGGCGGGTGGCTTAGGTGGAACTTGTTCTAACTATAGTTGTGATAAAGGAAATGATTACTGGGGCGGAAAAGGCTCTGATGGTAAAAAAGGCTCTGACGGGCAATCAATGGGTACAGTATATATTTTAGGAAATGTTGAAGTTTATGCTACTGGTGGAGATGTTGGATCGTCTGGTGGCGACGGTGGTAATGCAGGAAGTAATAATTATTGGGATTCTTATACTAATTATACTGCCGCTGGCGGTGCTGGCGGTGGCGGTGGTGGTGCTGGATATGCTGCTAATTCAAGTAAAATTGGCGGCGGTGGTCGTGGTGGCGGTGGCGGCGGCGGTGGCGCTGCCGGAGGAGTTTACACTCAAAGAAGTGGTTTTGATTATGTTGGTGGTACTGGAGGAAAAGGTGGTACTGGTTTCAAATCTGGTGGCGACGGAACAGATGGTAGTTATAAAAATAACGACTATATGAATAATGGTTCTCGTCCATCTGGCGGTGCTGGTGGTGCTCTTGCAGATAATATGGGAGGGGATGGAACTCTTTATACTCAAGGTGGTAAAACTATTTGTGAAAGAAAAGGGAATAATTCCAATGGAAAGTTATCTCAACTTCAATATACAGCAATATTTGATAAGCAAAGTGGAAGTGATGGATTAGATTCTTCAACTGTTTATCTAGGACAGAATATGGATAGCATATCTGTTCCAACAAGAGCAGGCTATACTTTTGATGGGTATTATTCAAGTACTGGTGGCTCAGGCACAAAATACTATAACGCAAATGGTACCTGTGCTAGAAATTGGAATTTTGTCGGCGATACAACTCTCTATGCTAAATGGATACAAAACAGATATAAAATAGATGTAAATATAATGAGTCCATCTGAAGTTCAAGATTATGCAAGTGGGTCTATGACTTATTATAATAGTTATTCAGGAAATAGTTATTCAGGGCAAACTGACCAGCCAGAGGATGTTTTACACTATGGTGGTCAAATAAGATTATCAAATATATCACCAACAACAGGTATGTATTTATTAAGCGTAACAAACAGTGGAGGAAGTAGTAAAGGCAGTATTAGCCAAAGTGGAGGAACATATACTTACACATTAAATTATGGTGGTGCTCCGAGTGGAAACTGGGATGATGAGATTAACATTCGAATGGCTTGGAAAACTTATAGTGTTACATTAAATAATCAAGATCCGCCAACAAATAGCAGGGGTACTATTTCTCCTACATATAATTCTGCAATGCCAAGTATAAATAAACCTATCCGATATGGATATGAATTTCAAGGATATTATAGTACTCCTGGTGGAGGCGGAAAACAGTATTATAACAAAGAAGCTAAAAGCGTCGTTGACTATTGGGATATAGCATCAAATACTACACTTTACGCACATTGGAAACCGATATCAAGAACTTTGTATTTTAACGCAAATGGTGGTAGTGGTTCAATGACCGCTATGCCGATTACTTTTGGAGAGCCAAAGCAAATATCTAAAAATCTATTTACTAGAAATGGATATGAATTTTCTAGATGGCGACATTCTATTTTCAATATAGATAATCCAGCGACCCTTGATGGATATGAATACTTTGATGATGAAGCATACTTTACACTAAATAGAGAGCCTCATCAAACTTTAGATGCACAATGGGCGCCTATTAATTATGAAATTAATTTTGATTTGAACGGTGGCTCACTGTCAGGGTTGCCATTTACGTACAATATAGAGTCAACAGACAAAAGATTTCCATTACCAAGAAGGATTGGATATGAATTTACTGGGTGGATAGTGACTAAAGCTGCTGGAAATTGGACTGATGAAAATATTGTATATTCAACATCTGACTTTATTACAGAGAAGTGGGGTGCTCCTACATTGCAAGCCCAATGGAAAGCAAAAGATTGGACACTTACCTACAATGCAAATGGTGGGAAAGTATCTCCAACAAGCAAGGTGGTGACAATTGATACTGCTTACGGAACATTGCCTATTCCAACAAAAGAGGGATGTATATTTGTAGGCTGGTATACTGCAACAAATGGTGGAAATGTAGTTTCGTCTATTACCAAAATGACAACAGAGGACGCTACAATCTATGCTCACTGGCAGGAAACCTGGGCAATTAAAACTAAAGTTACAAGCTTAGTTGTTGAAAATGATAAACTTGAAAAGGGAACCGAAGCAAACCCATATTTAATAAGAAATTCAGATGACCTTGCATTCTTGGCAAAAATAATGCAAAACAAAACGGATGTTAATAAATATCATTATAAATATTATAAGCAAACAGAAGTCATAGATTTGAACAGAGATAAAGACGGAAATAATGTTGATTATGCGTGGTTACCTATTGGAGTTTCTGCATCTAATGCCTTTGTGGGTAATTATGACGGTCAGGGCTTTGCAATAATGAATTTAAAAACATCAAACATTCAAAATGCGTCTACTAAATTACTGAACGATTATCAAGGCTTATTTGGTTATACAAACGGGAAACTAAAAAATATAAATTTAATAAGTGGTAAAGTTTATGGCAATAATTACACGGGCGGAATTGTAGGCTATATGAGTGGCGGAGAAATTTTAAATTGTAGAAGTGGAGTAGATGTAGTAGGAAAAGAATATTGTGGACTTATCGGAATGGCAAACTGTGTAAAAATAACTTCTTGCTTTAACTATGGCACAATTCAAGGTACTTTTAATGTAGGTGGTGTAGTTGGCTTTGCACAATCAAATAGCACAAGTTCATTAACTCGAATTGAGAACTGCTATTCAAAGTGCGATATCAGTGCTAATGACAAAGTGGGTGGTATAGCAGGAAATGTTAGTTCTTATACAAATATTTCTGCTTGCGGTTTTAATGGATATGTGACTGCTTCAACAAATAAGGCTTCACTTGTAGGGCAATCTGCAACGAATGTCAACATAACTAATTGTTTTGCAATAATTACAGGTACAAGTGATTTGAATTGGAAAAATGGAAGTGCTACTGTATTAAATAGCATTTCAAGACTTTCAAACGATACTTATAAAAAGTATATAGGTGAAGATTTTTCAAGTTGGTCGGTACTCGATAAAACAAAAGGTCAACCTTTACCAGCAGGATTTTCTTGGCTTGGAATAGGTGGAGAAAAGCTTACGATAGGTGGTATCGAAAATCTTGGATACAGACCAAATACTTAAAAATTTAAAAAGTGGACTAAAAATAGTTCACTTTTTTTGTAAAATACAGTCGAATTAATATTTTTATACTTTAAATACTTTAATATTTTCAGTAAGCTAAATAACCATTTGCAAAATTTAAAAAAAGGTGCTATACTTTATTTTATCAAAAAATTAGGAGAATTATGAAAACTAGAAAAGAAAGAAAACCTAAACCGACAAAATTTGCTATATGGTGGAAATGGCCTCTTATAGTTCTTGCGTTATCTTTTGTGTTATCTCTTGCTTTTGGTATTGTTAGTGAAGTTGCATTATCTGAAGCGGGGCTTGCAGTTAGCATTGTTGTTATTTTAATTTTTATTTTAATTGCAATTATTGCTGATATGGTTGGAGTTGCCGCAACTGCTGCAAACTTTGAGCCATTTAGGGCTATGGCTGCAAGAAAGGTTAGAGGTGCGAAAGAGTCTATTAAACTTATTAATCACAAAGAGGTTGTGGCAAGTGTTGCGGCCGATGTAATAGGTGATATTTGCGGTATCTTGGCAGGTGCGGCAGGTGCAACGATTACTATTGTGTTAATAAAAAATTATGCTGGTTCATTTTTAGAAGTTTTAATTGCTTCACTTGTTTCTGCGGTTATTGCAGCTCTTACTATTTTTGGCAAAGCGTATTGTAAAAAATATGCGATGCTTCATAGTGAAAAAATTGTCCTTATACTTGGCAAATTTATAAGTTTATTTTGTATTCACAAAAAAGATACAACAGATAAAAAAGCAAACAAAAAAGATAAAAACAAAAAGAAAGATAATGTAAATAATAAAGAAAAAAAAGGAGGAGAGGTGCTTACGCTTACTAAACCAGATTTTAATAAAAATATCTTAAATGTTTCAGCCTCGCTTGCTCAGTTTTTAGGTTGCCCTAATAATAAACCAACTTTAGAAGTTTTAAATGAAGAACTAAAAAAAGGCTATAAAAACATTGTATTTATCATTTTTGACGGGCTTGGAATGAATCCAATTTCTATCAATCTTGATGAGAATGATTTTTTAAGAGCGAAAGTAAAAGAAGTACTTACAACAGTATTCCCAGCAACCACAACAAATGCAACTACTACACTACATACCAATATGTATCCTATGGAACACGGAAGATTTGGTTGGTCAATCTATTTTGAAGAAATTGGCAGAAATGTTGATATTTATGTAGGACAGGACTCAAAGACAAAAGAGAAAGTTTCTTTTGATTTCATTGAGGAGAAAGTTCCACTTAAGGCATATTATCTTGATGCAAATACTGACTATGCTATAAATAGAGTCGCTCCTTCCTATTGGACTGATAATACTAAAGAAAATCATCATATTTGTGAAAAAGTTGACGAATTTTTTGAAGAAATACAAAAAATCTGTCAAACAGAAGGCAAACAATTTATTTATTCTTATTGCCCTGAGCCTGATGCAACAATGCACGACAATGGCGTAACATCAAAAGAAGCAAAGACACTTATTACACACATAAGTCAAAAAATGGAAGAACTATGCAAAACTTGTGGGGATACTCTATTTATTGTGACAGCAGACCACGGACAGGTTGATGTTGAAGGATATGTAGAACTTTATAAAAATGACAAATTGTTATCAATGCTTGAAACTCCACCATACCTTGAACCAAGAGCGACCGCTTTTAAAGTAAAAGAGGGATTGAAAGAGGATTTTGTAAAATTGTTTAATGATTGTTATGGTAATGACTTTGAATTACATTCTTCAAAAGAACTTGTTGATGCAGGTTATTTTGGCGGGAAATATGAAGATAAATTTGCAAGTTTGCTTGGTGATTATATAGCAATTTGTAAAACTCACAAACAGTTTGTAATTTATGAAAAATCACCTAGATTTAAAGGACATCATTGTTCGTTAACTGAAGAGGTGTTTGTTCCTTTAATTGTAATATCTAGTCCTAAAAAATAATTTAATAGAAGTTTTATTTATTAAAAAAGAGAAAAAGCAAGGAAATTCCTGCTTTTTCTTTTGTTTTGCTATAATTTCGAGCATTTGTGAATTATTTTGCATATTGACATACATATAACATATATGGTAAAATAATTAATATATGAGGCGAGTATGAGCGACATCAAATATGAAATTGTTGGAAGTGACAATAAATATAAATTACAAATAAATAAAATTTATGACCAAAACGTTCGTTCAAGAGGTGGACATTTTACAGATTTTAATATAGTATCTGAACTTAACAGGTTAACTGAATTACACGGAGAAAATGTTTATATAGTTTGTGCTGTGAAAGAGGATAAATTAGTTGGATTTGTTCAACTTTTAGATAGTTTTATTCCAGATAGTTTGTATCTTGCAGTGCTTGCTGTTGATAAAGAATGTCGTGGTCAAGGCATTGGAAGAGGACTTGTGGACTTTGCGATGCACCATTCAATAGGTTATAAAACAGTTTCGGTAGAAACATTTTCAAATAATGAAATTGCAAACGAATTATATAAAAAACTAGGATTTGAATTTGTTTTGAGTTATAGCATTCCAGGGCATCTTGATGGGGAACAAAATTATTATAGATTATCAACAAAGAAGATTGCAGATAATCAAAGGTTAAGATATTCATATAAACAAGATAGACTTAAAGACCGTAGACAGGTTGGAAGAAGTGGAGTACTTTCAGAACTAAGTCAGCCCGCCTCAAGACAGCCCAAAATTACTCTTGCTCACGCAAATTCTGAAAATATGTTGCACGAGGATGAATTTACCTCTCAAAGATAAATTTAAAGTAACGAATAAATAAAAAAGCAGGTTTTGATTACCTGCTTTTTTATTTATTCGTTTTCGCGATCATCTTCATTTTCGTCTTGACTATATTCAATAATATTCTTACCTTTTAGGTTTTGGTTTGCAAAATCTTTATAATGTTCTTTATTTTGGAAACCTATCATTTGCAAACCGCTTTTTGAAAACAAGGATTTTTTCATAAAGAATAGACAAACAATTTTCCCTTCTGGAAGTTCTACTTTTAAAATATCATTTGTATTAAGAGTGAGCTCTTTAGTTTGCAATTTTTTCATAATGTCACTTATTATCATTTGAGCGTTGTATCTGCTACTCTTTTTAAACTCAGGATCGCTCATATCTCTTTGCATACGTTCTTTGGTGTATTCTTTTTCTTCGTTTTTGCTTTTATCAATTTTTCCACTTTTCAATTCTTGTAAATATTTTTGATATCTTTTATAAGCGATTGAATTTGCCTTAAATTCTTCAAATTGTTTTTCATTTTCAAAGGCATATAATTCTACTGAAGTTTTGCTCTCTTGACATAATACTAAAACATTTTCAGGAGAAAGTTTAGAAAGAAAATCATCAATATTTTTCTTTTTATTTATAAACAATCCAAAAACATTTAATGAATTGTTTTTATTTGCTTTTGAAAAAGCCATAAGTTCGTTTTCTAAGTTGATGTTTACATAAGTGGCACGCCCTTCTTTAAATTTAGTAAAATCTTCAATTACTAATTTAGCCTTAGAATTATCTTTAATATATTTTGTAACTGTACTTTCTGTATTAGTATTAAATTCACCCATTTTGCTAGTATCAATAGAATAATAACCTTCTTTATCTTCTAATACTTTAATCCAGCTTAAAGGTTTTAATATTTCTTCAAGTTGTTCTTTTGTAAATTCTACTTGATCATAATTTTCGTCATAAACTAAAAAATTAGTTTCATCAGCGAGGTCGATGCAACCGATATTTTCAATTTCTTCAATAAGTTCATGGGCAAGATTTTCATCATCACGATCGTGAACTACCTTTTCTCCTGTATAATAAGCAAGGTCAACAAGATAAAAACCAACATTATCATAGCACTCGTCGATAACTGCTGCATAACGTTTTGCTATTTTTGCCATTTAATCCTCCATAATTACTTTAATTATAGTTTAATTGAAAATAAAAGTCAATGATAAAGATATCATTTTCATAATAACGAAGAGAAATTTAAAAATTTAGTACAATAAATTAAAAAAAATTCTATAAATGAAAAATTCAAAAATATCTCCATTTTTATTTGGAGATTTTTTTTAAATGCGGTATAATCTTTAAGGAATTTATAAAAAGGAGACTATATGAAACAATTTGTTTATCTTTTCAAAGAAGCTGACGGAAAAAACAAAGCTCTCTTTGGTGGCAAGGGTGCAAACCTCGCTGAAATGACAAATCTTGGTATGCCTGTTCCTCAAGGCTTTACCATCACTACTGAGGCTTGTACTCAGTATTATAAAGACGGCAGAATGATTAATGACCTCATTATGTCGCAAATTGAATACAAACTTTCTGAACTTGAAAAAATGACTGGCAAAAACTTTGGCGATAAGAAGAATCCTCTTCTTGTGTCTGTTCGTTCTGGTGCTAGAGTTTCTATGCCTGGTATGATGGATACTATCTTAAACCTTGGACTTAACGATGAGGTTGTTGAAGGACTTGCAAACCTCACGAAGAACCCAAGATTTGCTTATGACTCATACAGAAGATTTATCCAAATGTTCTCTGATGTAGTTATGATGCAAGAAAAATCAAAATATGAAAGAATTCTTGATAGAGTTAAAGAGGAAAAGGGTGTTGAGTATGATAAAGACCTCACTGCTGATGACCTTAAAGAAATCGTAACTTTATTTAAGGAACTCTATAAAAAATCTCAGGGAGAAGATTTCCCACAAGAACCAAGAGTTCAACTTATCGAAGCTGTTAAAGCCGTATTCCGTTCTTGGGATAACGACAGAGCCAATGTTTACAGAAGAATGCACGACATTCCATATGAATGGGGTACTGCTGTAAACGTTCAATCAATGGTATTTGGTAATATGGGTGAAACTTCTGGTACTGGTGTTGCTTTCTCTAGAAACCCAGCAACTGGTGAAAATGTTCTCTATGGAGAATATCTTATGAATGCTCAAGGTGAAGACGTTGTTGCTGGAATTAGAACTCCACTCCCAATCTCTACACTTGAAAAACAAAATCCAAAGGTTTACAAGGAATTTGCTGATATTGCAAAGAAGCTTGAAAAACATAATAAAGATATGCAAGATATGGAGTTTACTATCGAAAATGGCAAACTTTATATGCTTCAAACTAGAAATGGTAAGAGAACTGCTAAAGCCGCTCTCAAAATTGCTGTTGATCTTGTAAATGAAGGTATGATTACAGAGAAAGAAGCACTTATGATGCTTGATCCTAAGCAACTAGATGCTCTTCTTCACCCACAATTTAATGATACAGCATTAAAGTCAGCAACTCCAATCGCTGAAGCACTTCCTGCTTCTCCTGGTGCTGCTTGTGGTAAAATTGCTTTCACAGCAGAAAGAGCAAAAGAAATGGCTGCTAGCGATAAAGTAGTTCTTGTAAGACTTGAAACTTCTCCAGAAGATATTGAAGGTATGGCTGTAAGCCAAGGCGTTCTTACTGCTCGTGGTGGTATGACTTCTCACGCTGCCGTTGTTGCTCGTGGTATGGGTACTGCCTGCGTTGCTGGTTGCAGTGCAATTAAATTTGCTGATGATGAAAAGTCATTCACTCTTGGTGGAAAAGTATTCAAAGAGGGTGATGAACTTTCTTTCGACGGTTCTACTGGTAAAGTTTATGAAGGACTTATCACAACTGAACCTGCTAAGATTTCAGGTGAATTTGCTACTATAATGGAATGGGCTGATAAATACCGTGCTATGCAAGTTAGAACTAATGCCGATAATCCAAAAGATGCTAAAAATGCATTTAATTTTGGTGCTCAAGGTGTTGGTCTTTGCAGAACAGAACATATGTTCTTTGATGCTGACAGAATCCCTGCCGTAAGAGAAATGATTGTTTCTACAACTGTAGAAGAAAGAAAGAAGGCTCTTGCTAAACTCCTTCCAATGCAAAGAAAAGACTTTATTGGAATTTATAAGGCAATGCAAGGACTCCCTGTTACTATTCGTTTCCTTGACCCACCACTTCACGAATTCTTACCTCACGAAAATAGTGAAATTAGAGACCTTGCTGAAGAAATGGGACTTACATTTGATAAACTTAAACAAACAGTTGCTGACCTTCACGAATTTAACCCAATGATGGGTCACCGTGGACTTAGACTTGCTGTAACTTACCCAGAAATTGCTGAAATGCAAACTCAAGCTGTTATTGAAGCTGCTATTGATGTTAATAAAGAAATGGGCTTCAAGATCGTACCTGAAATTATGATTCCTCTTACTTGTGACTCAAAAGAATTTAAGTATGTTCGTGATATTGTTGCTGCAAAAGCTGATGAAGTTATCGCTGCTAACGGTGTTGAACTTTCTTACAAAATCGGTACTATGATTGAGATTCCTCGTGCTGCCGTAACTGCTGATCAAGTTGCTGAGTATGCTGAATTCTTCTCATTTGGTACAAACGACCTTACTCAAATGACTTATGGCTTTAGCCGTGATGATGCTGGTAAGTTCCTTGATGTTTACTATGCTAAGAAGATTTTTGAAAGCGACCCATTTGCTAGACTTGACCAAAATGGTGTTGGTAAACTTGTTAAAATGGCTTGCGAACTTGGAAGAAAAGCTCGTCCAAATATCAAGCTTGGTATCTGTGGCGAACACGGTGGAGATCCATCAAGTGTAGAATTCTGCCATAATGCAGGACTTACTTATGTATCTTGCTCACCATTCAGAGTTCCAATTGCAAGACTTGCTGCCGCTCAAGCAAATATCAAAAATCCAAGAAGATAATTAAGTATAAAAAGAGAACTTTAGTTAAAGTTCTCTTTTTTATTACAATCTTTCTTGTTGAAGTTTGTCGATTTGAATTGATTTTTGTTATAAAATATATTAAAATAATAATATAACATATTATACATAAATAATAACAAAAAACCCTCTTGACAAAAACTGTCGGGGGGGGGAAAAATAGAGTTATAAAGCGTTAGAGTGAAGAAAAAACTTTAAAAGATAAAGTGAAAAATAAAAAATATTAAAAATGTTGAAATAAAGATTTCCTAAAATTGCAATAAGGAGGAAATATGAAAAGGGGAAATATTTATAGAGATAGAAGAATAACGCTATTATCATTAATAGCTTTTTTTGCTGTAGTAGTAGCAGTTTTTCTATTTATCCCATTAAAAAGTAGTCAAAAACATTCTGAACTTGATATTGTTAAAGCAAGTACAGGTTTTACAAATACTGATGTTTTAAAGCCTGGTTCTAATTTAAAAATGAAAGATAAAACTATATATAAAGTTGAAAGTGATATTTCATTTACTCCTGGTTATTCGTTTTATAGAATTAGTATGGAAGAGAATGCAACAGCGGTAATCTATGTCGCTGAAGGGTGTACTTTATACGCAAATTCAGGTATAACTATACCAGCATCTTGTACTTTGATCTTGGTTGGGGAAGGAAAAATTATTGCTACGGGAACAGATGCTGAAAATGGAGAAAACGGAAAAAACGGTGGCGATGGTGAAAGAATGGATTTAGGCTTTGATACTGAAGATTGGTATTTGCTTGCCGGTCGTCCAAAATATATTTATTCTAATAATATGCACGTTCCTCCAACATTTAACTTTGCTGGTCAAGGTGGCGATGGTGGTAGAGGTGCTGGTTCTGGAATAGGCGGTGAAGGTGGCTATGGTGGCTATAATTTGATAAGAGAAGCTACGGATAATTATTTATTAGAAGAAGAAAATACTACTAATTCTATTGTGGGTAATGCTGGAAACGGTGGAGGCAATGGTGAAAATGGCGGTACAATGGGGAAGTTGTATGTGGTTGGAAATATTACTGTAACCGCAACCGCTGGTGCTTGTAATACCGTGAATGGTTCGGCAGGTGCTGCAGGTAATAATTTAAATATTCAAACCACCACTAAAGAAGGAGGCTTTCTAGGTATAGGTAAAAAAACATATTATCATCAACATAACGCTGGTGGTCAAGGCGGTGGCGGAGCTGGCGGTGGCGGTGGTCCCGCTTCAAATATTGGTGGCGGAGGCTATGGTGGCGGAGCCGGCGGAAATGGCTCAACAGGTAACTGTGCAAATGCGTCTAGAACATCTACGGTTCCAAATTGTAACGGAAGAGGTGGTGCTGGCGGTCAAGGAAGAACTGGCTGGGCTCCAAATGGAGGAGAAAAGAATGTTGCTTCTGATGCTGCAGCTGGTGGTTCTGGCGGTGCAAGAGGTAGCAAAGGTGGTGATGGTACTATGTATAAGCAATCAACTGCCTCAGTCACTGGTAGATCAAATTATACTTCAACCAATGGTCAGTTATCACAACTTCAATATACAGTGACATTGGATAGAAAAAATGGTTCATCTAATATCACTCAAACTGTATATTTAGGTCAAACAATGTCTAGTATATCTACTCCTCAAAAAACAGGATATAATTTTGGAGGATTTTATACAGAAGAAAATGGAAATGGAACTATGTATTATAATGCTAGTGGTAAAGCAACTAAAGCTTGGGATATTGTCGGTGATACAACTCTTTATGCTAAATGGAATTTAATTTCATATAATGCATATTTTGATGAAGTTGGAGGAAACTCAGTAAGTGATTTTGGATATAATATAGAGTCCACTAATGCATTACCATCAACTTCTAAGTATGGATATACATTTGCAGGTTGGAAGCCTAGAAGTTCAACAGGTAATTGGTTTAGTAATACTATCTATCCAGCAGGGAAATCGGTAAATGGAATGTATGGCTCACCAACATTTATAGCCCAATGGATACCAAAGACAGCAACGGTATATTTAAGACCAAATAATGGCTCAGGAACAA
>CARXKP010000009.1 GCA_949096025.1 uncultured Eubacteriales bacterium | reverse complement strand
AATAGCATAAATTTCAAGATGTGTTTTAAAAATCACGTAACTGGCCTTATCTTTTTTACTTACTCCATCTCTTTTTCGTTTGCAGATTCCATTTGATCTAAAAGTTCTGTAATGATTTTTGCTTCAATATTATCAATTTTTCTTGGCATAACATACTCATCAGCAGAATCATTAATTTCCTCTATAGAATACTTTTGTCCAAATCCTCCATCCACAAGTTTTTGTATTTCTTCACAAATCAAATTTTCCACTTCTTTCGATGGAGCAATATCTCCATCGTAAATCTCTCTTTCAATTTCACTACTTTTCTTTTGAAGAGATTTAATTTTCTTTTCAATTTCATTTGCCGAGTCTACTGTAGGTTTTGTTTCTTGCAAAACTAAATTAAATTCTTGAAGTTTAGTATCAAACTGAGCAACCAGATCTTTAAGTTCTGGAGTCGAAAGCATCTCTTCCATTTGCTTAATTTGCTTTTCAATTCTTGCCTTTTTGCCAAATAATTCTAGCCCCTCAAGAGCCCTTTCTTCTGCTTTTTTAGCAAATGCCATTTTTTCTTCTATTTCTCTAAGAATTGCTAGCTGTTCTTCATACTTAGCCTTTACTTTTGGATTTCTCTCACTTTTATCTTCAAATCTTCTAACAATATTTCTTTGTTTTTCCAATTTTTTAGGATAAGTTTGGCTTTCAACTCTAGCCTCATTGTACTTAACCTCTAAACTTGAACGAGTTTCACCGGCATAATCTTCATCGAGTTCTTTAATCACTTTTGCAAGTTTTCCTTTTTGAGCATTTGGATAAAATTTATCGACAAGCCAAGAAAGAGAATTATCTTTGACCATATACTTAGAAACAAAATCGTGAACATCTGTTTTTGCTAAAAGGCGTTTTTCCATTCTACGAGATTCACGCAAATCAAGTTCAAAAACTTTTTTTTCAGGGACATCCCTTATTACCTCGCGAGCAAAAACTCTATTTCCATACATATCTCTAAAACTTGAGGTTGTAATAACTTCTCCGTCCATACTTTTAACTTCACTTTGTTCATTAAATATAACGACTGGACGAGCAAGCACAGAAATATTAAACTTAAGTCCAAGTTTATCAATAATTTTATCAAGAACAGCATCCCTCTCAGCCCTCTTAGCATCAATTTTGCTTGAGGTTTGTGCTCTTAACTTTTCTAGGTCAGTCCTCAAAACACCAATTTGTGCTATTATATTTAACTTCTCGGCCCTTTTGTTGTCTTTTGATACTCCCTGTACTTCTTTAATTTTTTCTCTTATAGGAATTATGACTTCATTTAATAAATCCATAATACCACTCTCCTTTTTATTTTTACTACCATTTCAAAAATTTTTCTTTTGATTTTACAATACGTATTCACGCACTTCGCAATTTTGCGGAAAACTCTCTGGACAATCACCAAGTTTGCCACTCTCTGGCAATTTATTAAAATAGAAGTAAATCGCTCTACCAACAAATCCGTGTGCAACAATCAAGACATTTTTATCAGAATGTTTTTCTTTTATCTCATCTAGTACACTATGTACACGTTTAAAAACTTCATCTACCGTTTCCATTCCTTCAACTTTAACATCAGTATTTATATTTAAAAACACATTTTGAAGAAAATCCATATCAATTTCTTTATGTGCAAGTTCTCCTGCTTTGCGTTCAACAAGTCTTTCTTCATAAATTACTGGGATATTTTTATCAAAATTTAAAAGTTCCATTGTATGTCTTGTTCTTTTTAAAGGCGAGCAGTAAATTAGGTCTATCTTAACATCTTTAAACTTCTCTCCCGCTTTAGTTGCCTGAACAATACCAGTTTCATTAAGTTCTTCGTCAACCTCTCCATTAAACATAACTTTAGTATTTAAAACGGTCTGTCCGTGTCTTATAAAATATAAACTCATATCTTTATCCTTTTTAATTGACAAATTAAAACAACTTCATTTCTTTTGTCATATTATACTATAAATAAAGTATAACATAATATAAAGTCAAAAGTCAATATAGAGTTTTATTTGCTTTTCTTTAGTAAATCCTTCTTTTTCTTATCATTAATATGTTTAGGCTGTCCGCTAAAACCTTTAGTATTAATTAAAAAGATTGAAATTCCGATGCAAATTAATGCAAAGATTGAACCTATTAATATCATTACCCAAAGTGGAGCATTCAAGCCACAAAAGCCAATATTTTCTGCAGAAAAGCATTGTTCTCGTACAACAGAAACAAATTCATCCGGAAGGTTTAGTTGATAAAAAACATTATTAAGCACAATTTGCTTAAGCCAGATTGCAAAATGTGTAAATGGCAAAAAAGAACCGACATATTTTGCTCCATTTCCCATATTAGAATAAGGCATATAAATACCACAAAGAAAACCTAGAATTGTACCTATAATTCCATTTATAACTCCAAGTGCTGTTGATGAACGAACAAGCGTAGTTATTAAAAGCATAATAGAGCAACTTACAACAGTCAATATAATAAGCACTCCAACAACTGCAAAAAATGCTCCCGCACTCAGCCAATATGAGGTTGCAATTCCAATAATAAGAACTGCTAATATAAACATAAATAAGTTAAGAACAAAACTAACTAAAAGTGCTGAAAGTAGATATGAAATAATAAGTTGAAATTTAGTGGCTTTAGTAAGCAAAAAGGCATCTGTTTTTCTCTTTTCAAAATCTATTGCCATAAAGGTAAACATTCCAACTGAAAGCGAAACAGAATTAATAACTAAAACCCCAACTATCATCTGTGAATAGATTGCAAAGTTGAGTTGTTTAGAATTCATAATACCGTCAACTAGCTCATTAAAACCCTGGGCGTAAAGTTTTGCTATAAATAAAAAATATAATACAACTAAAATAATACTTGAAAAAAAAGAAAAAAATACTGTAGATTTACTTCTTAAAAATAACAAGCAATTACGCTTTGTCAAAGCAAAAATGTTTTTCACTCTTCTTCCTCCCCAATGCCCTTTCCAACAGCATTTAAAAAGACATCGTCCATACTTCCTCTAAGCACCTCAAAAAACTTAATTTCATTTTTATATAAAGTTAATAATTCTATCTCCTCTTGTGCATTTTTTAATAAAAATTCATATTGGTCGGCTATCTTGATATATTCTCTGGCCTCAATAAGTTTTTCAAATTTTTCCTCGTCAACAGGGACTATCTTTATTCTGTCACTTGAAAATTTTTCTTTCAAAAATGCAGGAGAGCCTTCTGCTATTTTCTTGCCATTATCAATTATAACCACTTCATCCGCATCTGCTGTTTCTTCCATATAATGAGTTGTCAAAAACACTGTCATCCCATAGGAAGTGCGGATGCCGTTTATTATTTTCCAAACGTCAATTCTTGTCTTTGGGTCAAGTCCTGTCGTTGGTTCGTCTAAAAATAATATCTCTGGTGTATTAAAAAGAGCTCGAGCAATTTCAAGCCTTCTTTTTTGACCACCAGAAAGTGATTTAAATTTCTTTTTTTCAAATTTTTTAAATTTAAAAAGTTCTGCAAGTTCCTCATACCTAGCATTTATATCTTCATTATTCTTTGAATATAGCCTGCCATAAAGTTTCATATTTTCTTCAGCAGTCAACATTTTATCAAAAATGTTGTTTTGAAAAACAACACCTATTTTATCTTTAAACTCCTTAAAGTTCTTATTACCCGCATAAATAATATTGCCACTATCTTTTATAATAGTACCAATAAGCATATTTATAGTAGTACTTTTCCCTGCTCCATTTTGTCCTAAAAAAGCAAAGAACTTTCCTTTTTCAACAGCAAAACTAAGTTCATCAACAGCCTTCAACTCACCAAAAGATTTTGAAAGATTTTCAACACGCAGTATTTCTTCCACATTGCCCTTCTTTTTTATAAATCTTCACGTTCTTCAACATCAGCAAGATCAAGAGAGAAATTATTTTCAAGGTTTACAAATGAAAGTTTCAACTTTTCTCTTCCATCTCTTTCTGCTTTTTGCACGGCAAGCCCTTTATTTAATGTAGAGTAAGCAGATTTGATACAAACATTTGCAAGTTTATTATCAGCACAAGCAATTAAAAAATCATCCTTATGCCCTTTCATAAGACAACACTGTCTTACAAAGTCAACATCACCAAAATAAACGTGGTTATAATTTAAATTTCTATCTTTTAAAAAGAAAACAAAAGACTCATTGCACTTAGGCGAGTAGATAATTGCCGTTTGACCATCTTGAATTGATAAAACTTCTAAATCTTTAACTGTTCCCATCTTTCCCTCCAATTAAAAGAAACTAAATTTTTCTTACTGTAATTATAGCATAATATTATTCAATTTGAAAATATTTTGATTTGATTTTTTTCAATTTTTCATTTTTAGTTGTTAGAAATAAAAAATTAAATTATCATTACATATAATCTAAATTTTGCATAAACTTTAATTATGAGGTAAATATGCAAAAACTTAAAGATTTGAAAGCACTAGTTTCAGGCACTCCCCTTGTAGAGATAAAATATAAATATAATGACAATATCAACTTTATTTACGCAAAATGTGAGTGGTTTTCTCTGACAGGAAGCATAAAAGATAAAGTCGCTCTCCAAATTTTTTTAGATGCTTATAGTCAAAAACAGTTAAAAAAGGGAGATAGAATTGTTGAGGTTTCAAGTGGCAATATGGGACTTGCGATAAGTGCCATAGGAAACCTCCTAGGAAATCCAGTCAAAATTATTATGCCAAGGTCTATGAGTGAAGAAAGAAAAAAACTCATTCGCCTTTATGGAGCAACTCTTGTTGAGGCGGATGATTTTCGTCACGCCTTTACATTGCAGGAAAACTTTATAAAACAAGGTTATTTTTCTACCGGACAATTTTCAAACTTAAGCAATGTAAAAGTTCACAAAGAAATCACCGCTAAAGAAATATTTGATAAAATAAAAAACAAAAAAGTTAAAGCCTTTATTTCAGGTGTTGGCACAGGCGGAACTCTTGTCGGCGTTGGAAGTGTTTTGAAAGAGAAACTAAATTTAAAAGTTTTTGCTATTGAACCGTTTAACGCTAGACTTCTTTCAGGTCAAAAACCATTTTTACATCATAAAATTCAAGGCGTAAGCGATGAAATTGTTCCTGATCTTTATGATAAAAATATTGTAGACAAAATAATCCCCATTAAAGATGAAGACGCTATAGCAATGAGTCAAAAACTAGCAAAAGTTTTATCTCTTGGTGTGGGAATTTCAAGTGGAGCAAATTTTATAGGAGCGGTTCTTTCGCAACGCACTTGCGTAACGGTTTTTGCAGACGATAATAAAAAATATCTTTCAACAGATTTATCATCACCCGTGTCAACTCCGCTTGTAGATGCGATTGACCTACTTGATGTAAGAGTTTTATAAAAAAAGAGGATTTAATTTTCCTCTTTTTTCTCCTCATCTAAAATATAATTCTCATTTTTCTGAAGGCTTTTTTTCTCAATGACAAGTTCTTTTTCAATATAGTTAATTCCAAGTGGACATTTTGTAAGTTTTCCTATTAAGAAATGTGCAACAAATACAAGTGCACCACCAAGATTACATAACATATCTGTAATTGTATCAATTATAAGTGGATAGCCATATCCTTCAATAGGAACGCCCTGCATAGTTTGATTTAAAAGTCTGTCTGTTGCAAATTCAAAAAGCTCCCAAACATACTCAACACCAAGCGAAAATATAACACAGAAAACTACTATTGTTGAAATTTTTAATGTCTTATAATCTTGACAAAGTGATATTGCAAGAAGTCCAATAGCCCCCATAATATAACCGCAAAGCGTATGAACAAATTTATCAAAACCGTGAGCAAGATAATAAACACTTAAAAGCGAACCAATAAAACCTGCACAGATTACATATATTGTATAGGCTAGCACTAAAACATTTGATATTCTTCGCCCTATTATTAATTCTAAAATTAGTGGTAAAATAAATAAGGCTCCTATTGCAAGACCGCTCATAAACAATCTTTCATCAGCTTTTGTCTTGCCTATTATTGATAAAATTATGCTGGCAACAAAAAAGCCAAACAATAACACCAAATTAACAATTCTCATAACTTTGTTTTTGTTATCTAATTGTTTAAAACTAGTCCAATTTTTTCTTTTTTTCATATACTCACCATTATATTTCTATTATACACATTATCCTACAAAAAATGAAATTAATTTACATTTTTCAATTACTATATTCGACAAATTTTTACTAATGAGGATTTTGAACATTATCATATTCAAGACAATCGTTTGTTAAATTCAATTTTTCAACTTGTATGCTCATTTTTAAACCTCAGTTATTTAATTGTATCATATATATTTTTAAAAAACAAATAATTAATAAAAAGTTTGAAATAGAAAAATCTCCTTGTATAAAGGAGATTTATTTTAATAGTCTATTTCTCTATCGTCATTTCGGCTTATCTTGTTGGCAGAATTATATTTATCAAGCATATCAACCATAACCTTGCTCATCTCTTCAGGAATATATTCAAGCACTTCGTTATTTTCAATAACTGCTTTGAATAGGAGTTTATCACTATAAATGTACCTCCTTGATGCGTACTCTATATATTCTGGTGATTGTTTTATTGCCTCAGATACTATTCGATGATTACTTCTATTTTCCATAGATAAATATTGAAGAGTTTTTCCATTTGCTCTGACAGAAACAAGTCCTACATCTAAGTCGTTTTTAAGTCTATCAGAAGCATAGGCAACCGCTTCCGCCTCTGTATCTTCAACTGCAACCAAAGCAATATCTTTGTCATCACGGAGCCTTTTAGATAGATATTTAAAAGCGCTTGCTTTTTTTGAAACAACAAACCTTCCCATTTCCGAATCATCTCTTAACCTATCTGATGCATACTGAATAGCATAAGGATTTTCACTAACTGCAAGCCTTACCATATCTCTGTCATCTTTAAGTCTAGTTGAAATGTTATTAAGCATATAACCATCTTTGCGAATAACTATTTTTGCCAAATCAAAGTCATCCTTAAGTCTTTCAGAAACATAATTAAATGCACCATTATTTAAAACAATGGCGGTTCTAGCAATATCTTCATCATCTTTCATTTCATCGTTAAATTTTCCTATTAACAAAGGTTGCTTTTTCACCAGTGCTAAACCAGCCTCTTTACTCATTACTGAATATATTTTCTCTAGACTACTAATACCATCATAAGACCGACCTAAAATATCATAAGTTTGACTTACAATATCTTTATCTTTAAAGATATCTTCATCCACTGAATCAGTCAATTTTTTAAGATAATCATCTCGCCAAGGGGTGCTTCTATTAAAGATAAACTTACATAATTCAATATATGCCTGTTTATCACTAGTTAAAGCGTCTGGCAATTTAAATTTTCCGAATGGCTTTTTTGCTATAATCTTCTTTACTCTATTTAAAACTCTTTCTCTATTCATAAATTCCTCTTCTCTTACTGTTAATTTAAATGGTATTTTTAGATAATGTAAATCACCTCACATATAGGAGATTTATTTTAGTAATCTATTTCTCTATCATTATTATTGCGTCTGGTGTTTGCTGAATCATATTTATCAAGCATATCAACCATAACCTTACTCATCTCTTCAGGAACATACTCAAGAACTGCACTGTTTTCGACAACCGCTTTAAATAGTAGAGGTTCACTATAAAGATATCTTCTAGTTGCGTGTTTAATAAGTTCAGGCGAATGTTTAATTGCTTCTGATATTACTGAATGTTGACTTCTGTTTTCAATAGAAACATATTCAATGGCTTTACCATTGGCTCTAACCGCAGAAACTGCCACATCTATATCATTTTTAAGTCTATCAGAAGCGTGTTGAATAGCCAATGCTTTAGGGTCCTCTACAGCAATTAAAGTAATTTCTTTGTCATCACGCAATTTATCAGAAAGATACCTATACGCTTCTCCAGTTTTTGATACGGCAAATCTACCCATTTCTGCATTATTTTTCATATTTCCAGAAGCATAATAGATTGCTGTTCCTTTTTGACCAACAGCCAATCTCACAATATCTCTTTCATCTTTAAGTCTATCTGAACAATATTCAAGCATTCCCCATTGTTTAGAAACAGCAATTCTTGCTATATCTTCGTCATCTCTAAGTTCGTCACAAAAATATTCAAAGTAACCACTATTTTGTTTTACAAGGTGCGTTGCAATGTTTTTATTTAAATGATTACTTAGTTCTCTTAAGATAATTTTGGAATCACATTTGCTATATAGTGCGTCAAAAACTTTAAATACAAAATCTTTATCTCTATAATCCTCTTCACTAAAATTGGAAAGAAAAATTTCTGTATCTGGCAAAACACTCTCTGAGAGACCTTGCCTAATATATTTAAATATCTCAATATAGGCATCCTTATCACCAATAAGGGTTTTAGGTAACTTCCAATGAGGTTTTCTTGCTATTAATCTTTTTACTTTATACAAACTTCTTTCTCTATTCATTTTTATCTCCTAAAATTATGTTTAATTAATTTTATAGTGTATTTTCTTCATCCGCATTATTAAATTTACGATTTGCAGACTCATAATTATCAAGCATTTCAACCATAACTTTTCTCATTTCCTCAGGTACATATTCAAGAACAGCTGTTGTCTGACGTACTGCTTTAAAAAGAAGTGGTTCGCTATATAAATATCTGTTTGATGCATTTTTAACAAATGCAGGAGAGTGACCTATTGCATAAGAAACAATATCGTGCTCGCTTCTTCTTTCAACAGATAGATGCTCAAGTGCATTACCATTGGCTCTTACCGCTTCGGTAGCAACATCTCTATTGTCTTTAAGCCTATCTGAAGCATAAACAATCGCAAGAGTCTCTGGGTCTCTAACTGCAATCAAAGCAATATCCTCGTTATCTCTAAGCCCTTCTGATAAATATTGAAACGCAAAACCAGATTTGTTGACGGCAAATTTACCTAATTCATAATTATTTTTTAGTCTGCCTGAGGCATACTGTATTGCAGTCGGACAATTTGAAATAGCAGTCCTAACAATATCTACATTATCTTTCAATCTATCTGATGCGGCTTGAAGAACATTTCCATCACCCCTAACAGCAGTCATAACCACATCTTCATCATCTCGATTAGAAGTAGACATTTTTCTAAGATAACTTGGGTCTTTTTTAACTAATATTAAAGCCACTCTTTTACTATAATCCTTAACAAAATCCAAAAGAGAAGCTGTACTGCCATAATTTGTATATTTCAACTCACTTGCTTTGAGAAAAAATTCGTCATTTTTAAGTAAATCCTCGCCTACAAATTCTGCAAAATGTTTCACTCTATTATCTTTTTCAAAATCATATAGATGTCTCTTTGTAGTTATGCTTTCAAGGATTTCAAGCATTGCTTCAGCATTGTCTGTAATTTCTGGTGCAATATAAAAAGTATTTTCCCTTTGTCTAATACTTTTTTTAGCCTTTTCTATTAATTTATTTACTCTTCTCTCTGCTCTAGTTAATTTTTCTGCCATATTTGCCTCACTTATAATATAATTATAATTTACTAAACTATAAAAGTCAATAGCGACTTAAATTAATCTTGCTCTGTTTCTTGCACCCAATCGGTAAAACATTTTTTATCTGGTTTAATGTAAACATAATCAAGTTTTGATATTGAATTATCAATTATATCTTTCGCCTTGTTAAATACTTCATTTGCACTTTTCCCTGTTACATCAATAAAGTATTCATTTGGAAGAGGCTTTCTCTTATATCTTTCTCCCCTATCATAATTTCTTTCAAGCATTTCAATATCGATAAGACCACCCTCTCGATTTTTCATCTGCTTGATGTTTTGTTCTCTATCACAAATAAGGTGCAAAATAATATAATCATAGCCTTTAAAGTCTTCAGGTATTTCTCTAAATCTTACACCATTAAAGTCAAGTGCTAAAATATTTTTATAACCTCTAGAGCAAAAGGTTTTTATGAGTGAAACCATACACTGATAAAGAGTTTCATCTTCCTCTCTTCCAACAACCTCATTTACGCCATCTTTAGTAATAAACTCAGGTATCATATTTTGTTCAATGTAGGTGCTTTTATAATGATTAAATAAATTCTTTGCAAGCGTTGTCTTGCCAATACCACTAAACCCATCAATAAATATAATTTGATGCATTTTCCCCTCACTTTAATAAAATTAAATTCTTTCAAATATTATAGTCTTTTCTTTTAAACTAATTTTTTTGACAGTATAACCCAATTTTTGCAAGTCCTTTTTATAGGTCAGAAAAGAATGATCAATAGTTTTTCCACATAAATTTTCTATTTCCTCAAATTTTAAAGTCAACTGCTCTTTTCCAGCCTGCTTAAAAAGTAAATCTATCTTTTCCCATAATAAATCATATTTACTCATAATTGTCCTCTTTACTTAAATTTATAAATATCTGATTTTTTATGTTTATCAAGTTCGTTTTTAACACCTGTATTAATTAAGCAATCAAGAGACGCCATTTTTCTTCTAAAATTTCTTTTGTCAAGAGTTGTCCCCAAAATACTTTCATAAATTTTTTGCAAAGATTTTAAGGTAAAAGTCTTTGGCAGAAACTCTTTCATAAAATCTATATCATAAACTCTAGTCCTCAAACTTGTTAATGAGGCAACAAGGATATCTTTATGGTCAAATGCAAGAGTAGGAACTTCATTTATAGAAAACCATTTTGCCTCAGTCACTTTAGATTTATTCAAATCGATATTCTCATTTTCTTTAACAAAACAATAATATGCAACTGATATATTTCTAAATCTGATATCTCTATTAGGTTCACTAAAAACTCCCGATAGAATTGGCATTGAACAAACAATGTCAATTTTTTCTTTGAGTTCTCGTTTCACTGCCGTTTCACAAGTTTCATCATTATACACACCGCCACCAAGCAAACTCCACATATTTTCATAAGGTTCAACCGCTCTTTTTACAAGTAGCACTTTTAACTCATCTTCAATTATAGAAAAAATAGAAACATCTATTGAAATCATCTGTTTTTCATATTTACGATCAAACTGCATCTTGCCCCCTAATTTTAACCAAATTGTAACATAAAAGTTGATAAATGTAAAGTTAACACTAATATTTTTAAAAAATTTCAAAATAAGTGTTGACAAGACACTAATTGCGTGTTATTATAATAGTGTCATAAAGACACTTAATCAAAAAGAATTGTACATTTCAGCAATGTAAATTGAGATTTAAAAGTATAATTCTTTAAAAAGGAGGAATATGGAACACGAATTAATTGATTATTATGATGAAAACGGTAGGCTCCTAGGCGTTATCGATAAAGCCATTGCTCACAGAGAGGGACTATGGCATAAATCAGTTCATCTATGGATATTTAACAGCAAAAATCAGGTTTTGCTTCAAAAAAGATGTGCTCAAAAAAAGTTTTTCCCTGGCTATTGGGATGTTTCAGTTGCTGGGCATATTAGTGCAGGTGAAAATTCTATTGATACATCTCTTAGAGAAGCCAAAGAAGAAATTGGGCTTAATACTAATGAAAACGAAATTGAATTTGCTTTTACTATAAAAGAAAAATTTAAATGGAAGGACATTCAAAGTAACGAATTTGTTGATGTATTTATTTTAAATAAGGATATTGACCTCTCAAAATTAAAATTTCAAAAAGAAGAAGTTGAAACAGTCAAATTTGTTGATAAAAGTGTTATTTTTTCACCCAACCCTAACACCAACATTTTCCCACATTTTGAGGAATATAAAATGCTTGAAAATTTTATTAATGAAAAGGAGAAAGATTTATGATTAAAGAAATTTTAGATAAAGGTATTGAAAACTATAAAAATAGAATTAGCCGAGTTAAGGAAATTTATTTTTCCGTTTTAGATAAAGTTCCTGAGGAAGAAGGTAAAGTTTGGCAAATAAAAGACAAGGCTCTTTTCAATGAAATTATATTAAATTTTGTTACTGGGCTTGACCAAGAAAAAGCAAAAGGTGATTTAATGCGTCTTTATGACATCGCATTTCATAAACCTACGCAATCAATAATAATTGCAAACAAGGGTGCAACTCTTTTTTCCTTAACCGAAAAGAAAGAAACCCCTCACCTATTAAGACATATAGGAATGTGTGTTTATAATCCTAAAATCGGGGTCGAATATGCAAACGTTGGGCTTGTCGGAAATGTCTACGACAATAGAGTAGTGTTAAGAATAGAATCCGCCTGCACTCCTTCATTTTTATTCGGTTCACAAAGATGCAACTGCTATTATCAATGGAAAAATATTAGACAGCTTGCCGCATCATTCAATAAAATCAAAGCACTAAAATTAAAAAATGGTGATGAATTTGAAAGCTGGGTACAAAAACAATTTGTTTATGATAAAGGCAGACACATTTATAAAAAAGATAGCAAAACTGGATTTGTTTTATTGCATATAGACTCACAAAATGGAATGGGAAGTGGTTTTACAAAAGATGAGTTTGTATTTGATTTAAGTGAAAGAGCTTCTATGCGTCATCGCGGAGAGTACAGTGCTGAGCAAACTTACAAAACAACAATGTATGGAGGATTTACCACAATCGGTATAGACGGCGACCCTAGAAAAGAAAATGGTGGTGCTGGTTATATGATAACTCCTATCATTATGGACTTCTTACAAGTAAACAAAAATGTGATAATGCTTACTAACAACCCTTTAAAGATAAACGCTATGGAAAAAAGTGGATACAATATTACCCGAGTTAAATCTATAGGCGCTGTAAATATTGCTGGTGCAACTGAAGCTACCCAAAGAGGAAGCGAATTTAATCACCTCGACATAAACGGAACCCTCACCTCCTTTAAAGAGGACTATAAGAGAGTTAAAAAAGAAATTATAAAACTTTTAAGAGGTAATTATGAAAACTAAATATATTTGTTTTGAAGTTTCTTCTGTATGCAATATGAATTGCAAGTTCTGCTTTGCAGACTGGAGAAATATTGCAGAGCAACTACCCTTAAAGAAAGTTAAAAGTATCATCAAATTTTTAAAAGAGTATGGACTTGAAGCAATTAATTTAACAGGCGGTGACCCATTAATGCGTGATGACATAATTGAAATTGCAAGGTATTGCAAAAGCCTCGGTCTTATTACAATAATTTCAACAAGCGGAATATTACTTCCTCAAAAACAAGAAGTACTAAATTATATTGATGCAATTAATTTACCACTAGACTCTTTTAATCATAACATTCACAATGAAATGCGTCCAAATAAACTAGAAAATCATCACGGTCACATATTAAATTTAATAGAATTTATTTCTTCTAACTATAAAAATGTTGAAATAAAAATCAATACTATGGTTGGCAAAACCAATATTGAAGATGTAATAAATATTCCAAAATTATTTTCAAATAAGGTTGACAAGTGGAAACTAAGTAAATTTTTTGCAAGCGGGTATGGTGCAAATTTTAAAGATAAATATGAAATTACAACTGAAGAATATAACAACTTACTTAAAAAAGCAATTTTCATTTATGGAGAAAATCTATTAACTAAAGATGAATATGAGCAAAATGCTAGTTATGTTTTTATCGACTCAAAAGGAGTTTTGAATTATAACCATAACGGAGAAATAAAAAAAATTTCAGATATTAAAGAAATAGATAAACTTGATAATATTGATGATAGGGCTTGGAAATTAGATATTGTATACAATAAAGGAGGTAAAAATGAAAGTTAAAATTTGTGGTATAAGTAATGAGATTGATACATTCAATGCAATAAACAACGGCGCCGACCTAATCGGTTTTGTAATGGGCGGAAAAGTGTTACCTATTGAAGTTGAACCTTACGCACAAAATGTAAGGCAGATTATAAAAAAGTTGCCAAAAAATGTGAAAAGTTTTTTAGTCACACATCTACTTAGTGCAGATGACATCTTAGCACTTTCTCAGTACATTAATTGCACTGGGATTCAAGTATCAGAGGATATAGACGAAGAAGAGATGAAAAAGGTACGTAAAAACTTTAAAGGCGAGATAATTAAAACTATAGTTTCAAATTATGATGACGCTGAGGATAAAATGAAAATATATGAAAAATATTGCGATTATTATCTCTTCGACTCTAGAAACTCAAACTATACTGGCGGGACTGGAGTAGAAAACGACTGGGAAAAAACTGCAACACTTCTTGCAAAAACTCAAAAACCCTGCTTTATTGCAGGAGGTCTAACACCTGAAAATGTCCAAACTGCAATAAACATAACAAATCCTTTTGGCGTCGATGTTTCAACTGGAGTCAGTCATTTTAGTGAAAGTTATCTAAAAAAAGATAGAAAAGACTTAAATAAAATTAAAAAATTTATTGAACTAGCAAAAAGGAATTAATTATGAAATATTATAAAAATTTAGATAATCTCTCCGCCTTCACAAATCCTGACTTTAATTGTAAGTTTCGCTATATGAATGAAAAAGAAAGCGTATTACTTGCTAAAAAAATCACAGAGAAATTCAATCAAACAAAGCATAAAAATATTGTTGTAATTGAAAGCGGGACTTCCCCTCTTATTCAAATCATTAAAAATCTTAAAAGTTTAAAAGATAAAAATCTATTACAAATAAAAATTCCTAGAGAACTGAATTTTAATCTCTATGAATGGTTTAAATTTTACATTGCAGAAAACGAATTTAAGCCTATTGAAAAAGAAATGATCTCATTATGCAAAGAAATATCACTTACGTCCATTATTAAAGAAAAGAAGTTTACTATTATTGATAGCATTAATGATAATTTTGAATATGACATTTTTGCGTTAAAAAAATTTAATAAAATCTTAAAAAACACTACTCTTTCTAAAATTTTTCAAGATGAGTTCTTGCTGTTTGACGAATATATCAATGCTGGAACAATAATTAGAAACTTTAATCTAATTTCAAAACTTTTTAATATCAACGCAAAATTTAAACTTTCCGCATTTTGCATATTTGTTGATAATTATGAAAATTATAACAAAATTGAGTTTTCTCTCTTTGATAAAAGAAATGAGTTTCAATGTTACAATGACGGTGCTTACCCTTTTGAAAATAGAATTGACCTTATCGGTTACTATTTCTATATAAATAAAGATAGTTTTAAAAAAGTAATTTTATCAGACCTAAGAAAGCAATTTAATCAAGAAAAAAAGACTCTTGAATTTGAAAAATTGTTAGATACATTTATTGACGAGTATGATTTAGTAAATAAAGCAAAAAACTTTTGCCAAGGAAAAGAAGTTTGCTCATTTATAAACAAAAATGACTTAGCAAGATTTATCATTAAAGAACTTGAAAAAAGTTGCTTTGGAAGTTCAATTTATTATGATTTTCTCGACCAAACCTTTGAGATGTTTGCTCCCGCGTGGTCACCAATGCCAGTAAAGAATCATCTGGATTATTGGCAGGCTATGGACAAAGTGCAATCGAACATTGAAAGTCTTAAAAAACCATATATTCAAAACAGAAACAATATTTTTTCAAGCGTTATAAGCATACTTACATCTACAAAAACCGAATGGGAAAATAAAATTTTAAAGGAGATAAAAAATGATTGATATATCAATGGATTTAGATGAAAATACCCTTGTTTGGATAGATGACCCAAAACCTAAACTAAAAGCTCTTGCAAGAATACCAAACGCACCCATCAACTTTACCTGGCTTGATTTTGGAGCACACGCCGGAACTCATATAGACGCGCCTTTTTATCTTTTCAATGATAAATGGAAAAGCAATGAAATTCCTCTTGAACTTTTAAATGGCGATTGTCAAGTTTTAGATTTAACTGAAGTTGATGATATGATTAACCTCAACCACCTTAAATCTAAACAAATTAAATCTACTAGAATTTTATTAAAGACAAAAAACTCCTATGATGATTTAAAGACTTACAACCCAAAGCACATTGCTCTATCAGAAGAGGCGGCAAGATATTTAGTTGAAAAAGGCGTAAAGTTAATAGGATACGATTATCAAAGTTTTGAAAGAGAAGGAAAGAATGTTATTCATAGAATTTTTATGGAAAGAGATGTAATATGTCTTGATAATTTAAGGCTTAGTCAAACGGAAGAAAAAGTATATGAACTTATTCTTCTTCCTCTTAAAGTTATTGGTATTGATGCCGCTCCAGCAAGAGCAATTTTAAAGGAGTTGAAATATGAAAATTGAAAATTATGTAAAGCATTATTACGACTTTCCACTTACTGGCGTTGTTTACTGGGACTTTTCATATCTATTAAAAAATGTAGAAGCAAGAAACTTTGCAATAAATCAATTTTTAGAATATCTAAAAAACAAAGATTTTGATAAAATTGTCGCTGTTGAAAGCAAAGGCTTTACAATCGGAAGTATACTTGCTGACAGACTGGAGAAAGAACTTGTTCTCATTAGAAAGCCAAATCTTATACCTGGTGAAATCCTTTCAGAAAGATTTATCAAAGAATATGGTCAGGCAGAATATCAAATCAAAAAAGATGCTATAAAAAGTGGCGAAAAAGTCATAATTTTTTATGATATTATGGCTGGAAGTGGAGCAAGTAAAGCCTGCATAAATTTAATAGAAAAACTTGGCGGAAAGGTCAAGGCTTGTTTATATGTAACAGAACTTGAATATCTATCTGGCAAAAAAGATTTAATGGATGTCGACACCTTTTCACTTGTAAAAATAAAGGAAAAATTATGATAAAACTGATTAGTTTTGATTTGCAAGGCACTTTGTCAAGTGCAAAGTTTTCTGATGATTTTTGGTTGGAAATCTTGCCACGAAAATATGCAACTTTTCATAATACCAGTATAGAAAGTGCAAAGAAAGAACTCAGAGAAGAATTTAAAAAGTTTGGTAAATATGATTTTAGATATTATGATAATCGTTATTGGGAAAAGGTCCTAAAATTTGATACCAAACAAGAATTTAAAAAACTCGAAAGTCCAAAACTATGTTTAGAATTGCTAGATTTTATAAAGTCGCTCCCCCTTCCCCATATTATCTTTTCAACAACAACTCACGACTTTATATATTATGAACTTGGAGAATTTTCAAATTTATTTGACACTATAATTTCTACATTAGACGATTATCATATAGCAGGAAAGAGCGAAGAGGCATATAGAATCCTCGCAAAAAATTTCAACCTTCTTCCAAAAGAAATCTTACATATTGGTGACAATAAAATTATGGATATAGATAATGCTCAAAAAGTAGGTTTTCAAACTATTTATTTTGACAGTTTAAAAAGTATTGCAGATTTAATAGAACAAATAAGAGGTAAATTATGATAATAGCAATAGAAGGTCACGACGGTACAGGAAAAACAACCTTAGCCAAAAGTCTAGCCAAAAAACTAAATTTTGAGTATTTCAAGCACCCAGAATGTGAACTATATAATATCAGCCAAAAACAATATCTTGAAATTTCAAAAAATGTTATAAAATATAATAATTCCCTATTGACATCTCTATTTTTAAGTATAGGCGACAACTTTGCTTTACACTACTTCAAAAACAAAAATGTAATACTAGATAGACATCGCCTGTTAAATTATTTTTGGAATGGAAATGCTGAAACCGAACAAATTTTTGATTTTTCAATTAAATACTTTTCTAAACCTGATTTAACAATTCTTTTAGATGCTTCCCCTAGTGTACGATTAGAAAGACTAAAAGAACGAAATCCAAAAGACAAAGATTTATTAAATGAAGCCTTACTTTCCGCAGACAATCAAAAGATAAAGGACTTTTTAAAAAAGTACGATTACAATTTTATTGAAATTAATACCGACAATCTATCCAAGAACCAAGTATTAAACACCATATTAAAACAAATAAAGCATTTTGTAAAAATTTAATTAATAAGAAATAACCATAGTTTAATTATGGTTATTTTTATTTAAAATGGTACCCCTGACACGACTCGAACGTGCAACACTTGGTTCCGAAGACCAATGCTCTATCCATTGAGCTACAGAGGCATAGTTTTATTATTTCATTTTATATTCTTTTAGCGAAATACTTAATAAATTGATGTTTATCGCAAAATTTAACTTATTTTGTAACATTTTATAAACCTCTCGAATAAATAAGCCGAGAGGGCTTATGGATAATAAAAATTTTAATAATGTTTCAAATATTGAAACTTCAATTAATAATTATTCTGATGATAAACTTCTAAGCATAGAAGAATATGAAAAGATCGCTAAGGCTTATTCTTCCGCACTTAAAAACCGTGGTTTTATGATAGTGCAAATTAATGATGAAGAAAGTCAAAAGTTGTTGCAGGAGGTCTTTTTTCAACTTTTTACAATCAAGACCCACCTTTTTACTCTTGGCGGATTTTTAAATACTAGTAAGTTTTACTCACTAAATGAGCGCCAAATTAAAAAACTTTCAATATTATTTGACTTTAATGACAAGATTTCAGTTGAAAGAACACCTCGCGACAAAACCAAGTGTCTACTAGCTTTTCTTTCAACCGAATGTCTTTTAATTAAAAATCTAATTCTTCTTGCCGAAAGATGTAACTATGAAAGCCAAATTAGAGACATCATAAATTCAAGACTTACTCTTCTTAGTCAAATACTTGAAATTTAAGATTTGAGTAATGCTATTGCTTTTGGCACAGCCTCATCAATATATCTTCTGAGTGTAACAAAGTATTTTTGTTCAAATGGCTCATAAGTATCTTCAAGTTGTACAAGGTCAACTGGATAAGCCTTTAAAAACTCCCTAACTAGCATTTTGGAAAGTCCTTTACCAAGAACATAGAGAAGATTTGATGAATCTATATCATTTTTATATTTTATAGTTTCAAAATCTTCACACTCTATAATTTTATCACAGCCAAAGCCAATTAGAAATTGAACTTTCTCAATGGCAAGTTCATTACCACGAGCGGCCGCAATAAGTTCCCAAGAAATATATCGCATATAATTTTCTGGCAAAACACCAGCAACTCCTGATTTATAATAATAGGCAAGTATATCCATAGCAATAACATCTTCTCGTTTTGCCCTATCCTTATATTCTTCAAATTTTTCTAAAAAAACTCTTCCGCCCTTATTAATACAATCATTGAGTTCCTTTCTGGCTTTTGTAAAACCATCAAGTGCTTCATAATATGGTGTAAATGCCCTTCTTCTTATCCTCTCCATATTTCCTCCAAAATACATTATTAGTATATCTTTATAAGTCAAAATTTCAAAATAAAAATTAAAATTTAGCCGATTTTTATAAAATTTATATAAAAATTGGTATTTTTTCTTTATTTTTCGTCCGCTTTTTCTAAATTATCAGAATATCTTTTAATTTTTTCTTCTATTCTTGAAAAATATTTTTTATAAGATTTTTTGCAATATCTTTTGTGTTTATCTTCTTCAGTTTCTTCAGGGCTATTAAAATTATATGCTCCGTTTACCTTCCAATTTTCAAACCAGCCTATCTTAATTGCATTTTTAGGACAATGGAAAGAGCATCTCATACACATTAGACAATTTTTGCCAAATTTAAACTTCCCGTCCTCGACAGTAATATTATGAGTAGGACATCTTTTTACACATAACTGACAATTTATACAATTTTCATTTACCTTGTATTTCTTTCCATTAAATCTTCCACCCCAATGCTCAATTCTCATAATATAAGCCATAAATCTTCCAAATGGAATATATCTTAATTTAACTTTCTTGCCCTCTATTATTTCCCTGCAATCTATTGGAAGAACTCCTATAACTGAATTCCACATTCTATAAGCCATTGCATCGGTATGCCTAAATATCATATTATATGGCATACAGTAATGATATTCGTTGTTTAAAACAAAACCTTTTCTTTTTAAGATTGACCTAATTTTTAAAGAAGAGATATTATTAATAGCGAGCGGTTCTCCAGAGTTCTTTATTATAAACAATGGTTTTTTCTCACCTTTCTCTAACTTTGTCAAACCCTTGACAAACTTTATAACATTTGACGGAGCATTAAAAGCGTGTATTGGATAGGAAATACCTAACATATCATAGTCCTCAAGGTTAAGCGAAAATTCTTCATCAATGTTATGTACTGTAACCTCTGCTCCAAGTTCTTCAAAACATTCCTTTGCTTTAAATACAACCTTTTTAGTATTGCCCGTTCCCGAAAAGTAGCATATTAATATTTTTTTCATAAGTTTTTCATCCTTGCAGTAAAATCTTTATCAAGATAGTAAAGTTTATCTTCATTTTGTGCGTGACTATCATACCAAATCTGAGAATAAATCTTATCAGTTTTTGAAAGTCTATCAAAATCCCAAACATTTTCCGAGTATGTTCTATTTACCCAGTGTCCAGCCTTTAAAACAGTGAATGCCCTTGCACTAAACTGAACTCCGTCTGAGTTCTCCCATTCGAGTTTGTCATAAATGTTGTCAAATTTCTTTGATAAAAGTTTTCCTCCGTGCATCTTCGCAACATTTTGAAGGTCTTTAATTGTCACATCTTCCTTACCAATATCAAAGCCATAATCAATGAGTTTTGCATTTTCCTTCTTTCTCAGTTGAGAATAATCAAGTTCTTTTCCCTCTTCATCTCTATTTTCGACAAGTAGTCCAAAATCCTTCCAGTCATTGGAAATTGCATCATACTTATCCTTTCCGCCAAAGTAAGCAAACACTTTTGCTTCATCATTATTCTTAACCCAGTACTGTGCTGAATTAGGGTTTTTAAATAATCTTTTTATAGCAAACTTTTTAATAAGTCCTTTTGGAACAATTTTTCCAAGTTTCATATAACTATGATTTTTACCAAACTCCTTCCAAAATTCACTTGCAGACTGTGATTGATAATGGAAAAGTTCATCAAGTTTTTCGCCGTCATAGAACCACACTCCGTGAAAGTTTCTTATAGCGTTAAACTTTGGCTCAAAAAAATTCTTTGTACTTCCGCCTATAATTTTAAATCCGTCATTTAAAGTATCATACCCAGTTAGCCAATTTTTCTCACCTCCGCCAATATTGAATACCCTTTTCCAAAAGACTTTACTGAGGTCTTCTTTCATATCTCTTCTCAATATATTTGCAATAAGAACGCCTGAGTCGTGAGCAGTAACCCATTCAAGAGGAGCGTTAAAGCAGGTATGAAACATTAAACCATCGCTCATATTATCAGAGAGCATATTATTATGGAGCATAGCAGATTGTCTGAGAACTGCCCAGTTTTTTATTTCACTTTCAAGTACGCAAAATTCTCCTCTAAGTTTTGTTGCAGAATAGATATCAAAAGGACTTACAAGCAGTGGGTCACCAACTTGAGCCCAAGGATGAAGTGAATTTCTATTTCCATAGAGAGCAACTGTTGAGGTATGAATAAATTTAGGTTGATTTTCTGTTACATCCTCTATTGCTTTAACTAGAGTTTTTATGCCTATTTCATTGCATTCAACAGCAAGTTCAGGCCTTTGGTCTGAAAGTGGTGGAATAACCGCCGCAAGCCCTACTACATAATCTACATCACTGACAAGCCTATCACAAACCTCTTTATTTAAAAGAGAGCCTTCAACAAGTTCAAATTTACCTTTAAATTTTTTATATTTTTTAAGAAGCTTCTTCATTCTTTTTTTATTGTGACAAAGAAGTCTAATCTTTTCAATTTCTTCAATTTTGACAAGTTCCTCAAGGGTTGCTTGTCCCATATTTCCAGTCACACCGGTAATTGCTAATTTCATTTATCCTCCGTTTTTTTTGACAATTTGTCAAAATAAAATTATGCAATTTAAGTTGCATAGATGTAGTATAGCAAAAAAAATTTATTTAAGCAAATTATTAATAAAAGTAAATTTAAACTTTTACTGATAAAAAAAATCCTTCTGATAACATAACCTAAGACTTTTTTATTCTGAAAATTACAACACCATACTTTTTCACTCTTTCTCTGTCATAAATTCCATTATATGTATCTATCATCTCTTGTTTTGTAGCGACCGCAAAACCGAGTTCTTTTTTGTCAAGTTTATCTGCCATTTGTTCAAAATCGTCAAAGTAATATTTATCCTCTACAACCGCCACCATAGTGCTATTATCACTATGCCTATTAAATATAATTTCATCACCTATATTTATTAGTTTTCTTTTTTCATCGTTAAGTCTACCCTCAAGCACCTTTTCGCCTAACAATATTAAATCAAAATATTTATCTATTAAGTTTAATTTATGTATCACTTTTCACCTCTTTTTAAATTATATCATCTTTATTTATTAAGTCAAGCGGACTATAAATATTAGATATATTTCAGAAAATTAATTATACTAATATTAGATTATATATTTAACAACTTATGTTGTATTTAATTTAGTTGACTTTAAAAATCACTTTTATTAAACTTAAGTTTATGGAGGAAATATGAAATTTCTGAACTTTATTAAAAACAAATGGGTTATTATTTCGCTAGTCGCATTTGTGGCAGTATGTGCTATTGTCATACCTATTGCCTGTGTGTTTGGCAGAAAAAAGTCTGACCCAATTACAAATATTAAAATTGATACAACTGATACAAAGATAGTTTTTGAACTTGGAGAAGAATTTTCATCTGATGGACTTGTTGTAAGAAAGGTTTTAGCTTCGGGAAATGAGAATAAATTCAACGACTATACAATAAATTCAGATGATTTTGATAATTCTACTATAGGTGACTATGTTATTACAATCACATATCAAGATTTTTCTGATACATATACTGTTTCTGTTGTTGATAATAGCGATGAAGTTGTTGACATTTTTCTTGATACTACAAACGTTAAGACAATTTACGACTATCGAGAAACATTTTCAAGCGTTGGTCTTATTGTTCGTTCTATAACTGAAAAGGGAAAAACTCAAGTACTTCAAAGTAAGGACTTTACAGTAAACTCTGAAGCCTTTAACAACAATAGGACTGGCGAATATGAAATAGTTGTTGCCTATGGAAATTTTGAAAAGAAATATAAGGTTAATGTCGTTGAACTTGCTAAAAATGTAATTTCAATGTCTATTGACACCACAAATGTAACAAAAGTATTTAACCTAAACGATGCCAACGGATTTAATAGTAATGGTCTTATTGTCCGAACGAAAACAGAGAGCGGAGTTGAAACTGAAATTAGTTCGTTTTCTATAGACACAAATGGTTTTGATATCTCAAAAGAAGGCATATATACAAT
This sequence comes from uncultured Eubacteriales bacterium, assembly GCA_949096025.1. Classification (GTDB taxonomy): domain Bacteria; phylum Bacillota; class Clostridia; order Christensenellales; family UBA1242; genus Caccovivens. The sequence continues at coordinate 9,007 of CARXKP010000009.1, read as the reverse complement.
AAAAGTTAAATATTCCGCTTTTGAAAAAACATACGATGTTGAAGTTAAAAAACTTGTAGATGTGATAACACACATAACTCTTGACACCTCTGCCGTAAAAACAGAATTTAAACTTGGTGACAGATTTTCAAGTCAAGGACTTATTGTAAGAACTAAAACTGAAAGCGGAGTTGAAAAAAGAATAACAAACTATTCACTAAATTATTCGGCATTTAATAATTGGCTGGTTGGAAGTTATGATATTATCGTTTCGTATGAAGGTTTAACTGCAAAATATACTATAAGTGTAGTTGACGACCCTATTGTTGCAATAAGCCTAGACACATCTCTTGCTAAAACTATATATAATCCTGGAGAAACTTTCTCTAGTACAGGACTTATTGTATATAGCATAAGACAGTCTGGCGCTAAAAATAGAATAAACTTAAATGACATAACGATTGACCGTAGTGCTTTTAATGCTGATAATACCACTCTTGGAACTCGCACGATTACTGTAAATTATTCTTACTCGCTTAGATCATACGCTCAAACTTACACTGTTAGAATTGTTGAGGATGCTGTTACCCATTTTAATATCGACACATCTAATGTAAAAAAAGTTTTTATTCTTAACGAAGAATTTAATGCTGATAATCTTATTGTACGTTTAGTAAAAAATTCTGGGGTTGAAACTATTATAACAGAGGGTTATACAATAGACGATGTTGATTTATCAGAAGTAAATGATGAAATAACCGTAACCGTTAGATATGGTACTTTCCCTGCTCAAACTTATACAATTTCAGTTATTGACCCTACAACTGAAGATATAAAAGGTTTTAGTATAGACACATCAAATGTTACAAAAGTTTTCAATCTCAATGATAAAAATGGCTTTAATGCTGATGGGCTTATTGTAAGAAGTATAACAAATTCAAATAAAGAAATGATCATCACAAATTCTGATGACATAACAATAAATTCTGATGAATTTGATATAACAAATGAAGGCGAATATACAATTTATATTACATATAAAGATTTTGAGCCTCAAACATATACTGTTAAAGTAGTAAGAGTTGAAACTTTTATTGCCATTGAACTTGATACAACAAATGTAACAAAGGAGTTTTCTTATGGCTCTGAATTTGAAGCAAATGGACTTATTGTATATAAGGTTTCTGACAGTGGAAACAAATTTATAACAACTGATTATATAATAGATAGTTCTGCCTTTAACTCAAGTGAGGCAGGCACAAAAACAATTGTTGTAAAACTTACCGATGACGAGGACATTAGCGAAAGTTATGAAGTAACTGTTAAAGAGGCTAAGGTAACTCTTACAGTAATTGATACAACTTCTGAAGAAACTAATAGCAATGTGAAAATTTATGTAAACGGTATCGAGCAAACAACTAGCACAATCGTTATTGACAAGAATACTGAAATCACATTAACATTTATAGTTCCAGAAGGCTATTTATTTAACGGCTGGTTTGAAGGTGAAGATTATGATGTATCACAAGACACACCACTAAGCACAGAAATTGAGTATTCATTCAATATTGATAGAACTATAACTCTTTCTGCTGTTGCATCAATAAAAACTTACAGTGTGACATTTACTGGCTTAATGCCAGATGGCGAAACACCTATTGACGAAGAACTTTTTAAATCAGGTACTTATAATTATAATCAACAACTTCCAGAAATTACTGGAACAGATACTATAAAATTTGACGGCTGGAAAATAGTACTTGAAGGTGGAGAATTAGGAACGGAAATCTATAATACTGCAATTTTTGAAAATTCTTCCGTCACCTTAACTCCTGCTTATTCAAACATAGAAGTCACCCCACCAATCGAATAATTGAATTAATAAACACAAAAAATCCACTATTCCTAGTGGATTTTTTTAAATTATTAAATTTATTTATCAGTCCAAGCATCAAAAGTTACAGCAGAAGCACCTTGAATAATAACCTCTAAAATTTCGTTTGTCCTTACATTTACTACAATATTAACATTCTTTCCCTGCTGAGTATCGGTTGCTGGAATATATATTGAGCAGTTGTATGTGCAAACCTGTGCTCTTACAGTCTTTTCATAAGTTCCTGTTGCATAGTAGTCAACATCATATGGGCTTTCCTCTGATGTAACCTCTTTATAGTCAACCTTTTTATCAGAATGGAATCTTAAATAACTGTACGAATAACCTGAACTTAAACTGCCAGATTTATTAACATAATAAGTTTCATAATCAAGGTCAAGATTCTCAAAAGTCCAAACTGAAGTTGTAATTCCATTTCTACTGATGGAAACCTTTAATGTATTTGCGTCTTCTACTGTTGCTTCAATAGAGATTGTATATGCCTCAACTGTTCCTTGTGCCTCAACATCCTTTGACATTTTATAAACATTCTTCTTATTGATAACCTGCTTAGTATATTCACCACTTACTACACTACTGCCTGCAGACTCAGGATTAACACTTTTATTTTGAATATACTCAAATTTATTACCACTCTTTACTGCAACATAATGATAAATACTTTGAGCAGCATCATAATGACAATAATATGTATTCTGCCTTAAATCAACTTCTCCTTTCTTATTTCCGCAAGCGGTCAAAACAAATAAAGAAACTAAGACCATTGGAATTATAAGAAATAATGCAAGTATCTTTTTGCTTTTTGAAATCTCTTTCATAATAGTCATCTCCTTAAGTATATGTTATCACAATTTCCAAAACAAAGTCAATCTTTTTCTTATTTATCATTTAAAATCTTGTATTCAAAGCCTTCTTGGTAATTTTTAATAACTTCTTTTAAATAATTGGGCTTCATTATTTGGGAATCAAGTTCATCAAATGGGACCCATTTAAAAATATAATTTTCTCCCTCAACCCCTAAAAATTCATCATATTCTTCCAAAAATTTATGCCTATCATCAAGTTCTACTACAAAGTTGTTTGATATCTCGTGATAATTTATTTCATTAAAATTAAAAAAACTTTCTAAATTTAATCTAAGTCTAAGTGTAATATTTTCAAGACCTAGCTCTTCTTTTAATTCTCGTCTTATTGCACTTACACTATCCTCAAGCCATTCAACTCTACCGCCTGGAAGAAGATAAAAGTTATACCCTTTGATAGTATGCAGAAGAACTCTTTTTTTATCACCGCTTACTATAATTGCTCCTGCTCTAAAATTAAATTTATTGCTCCCCTCTTTAAATGAAATCATATTTTCTCCTTTAATTTAACAAATCAAACTCTAAAAGAAGTGCAAGGTGATCTGAAATCACCTTTTCAACAACTTCAAAAGATTTTACTTTTATCTTGCTATTAACTAGGATATAATCACATACTAAATCTCCTTTATCTAAACCATCATCAAAGGTAGGTCTAGTGGATTTTATATTATATTCATCTATCAAATTGCGAAAGCGTGGTTTAAAATTTTTCATACTTTGAGTTTGTGGTAAAAGGTTGAAATCGCCAAGAATTATACAGGGAATATCATCTCTAGCCTGCTCTAAAATAAATTCTGTTTGAGCAAGAGTTCTCTCATCGTCAGTCTTATTTTCATTCCACACACCGTGAACATTTATAATTTGTAATTGCTTCCCATTTACTTTAATTATGCTGTTTTGAATAGAGCGACACCAATCCATTTCACGGAAATGAGTGGCATCATATTCATATTTAAAATCATTATAGTAAAATATGTTTTGGTGATCAATGATTTCATATTTTGACAAAAGCATCATTCCCTGCTGAGCAACCCCACCATAACTTTGTACAAAAAGCCCATTTTTAGTTACGCCCTTAGCACTAAATAGCGGAGCAAATTCGGTATATGGATAATCAACAATTTCATCTAGTTGCTGTCTTTTTTTGAATATATCAAAACAGGTATCATCAATACCATTCATAACCTCTTGAAAAGCACAAATATCTGGATTTTTTGAATAAATCATATCTTTTAGTTCTGTGATGTTGTCGTGATGATTGCTTACATTTAAATCAAGTATTCTCATTTAATCCCTCCTTTTATTTTTGTGCAATATGTGAATAAAAATTCTTTCCATAAAGATTATCAAAATCAAGTGAAGAAAGTTCTTCAATGTTGGCTATATTAATAGTTGAACCGTTTACAACCATAAGCGAACTTTCACTTTCTTTATCGCAATGTACAATAACAATCTTTTTATTAATTGCATTTGCAAAACCAATCTCCCAAGCCGTTCCACTGTCACTATAAAGACCATAATATAGTGCAATCACAATATCACACTGAAAGATTGCCTCTTTATCCATTTTAAAAACCTTTTGTCCCCAAACATTATTTGGCATATCTTCTCCACCCTCAATAAAATGCTCCATAGGAACAAATAAATCTAGATTTCTACTTTTTAATATATCTTTCGCCCTTTCTACATTCGCTCTTTCGATAGGGTTAAAAAATGGCCCCGCTAAATATACTTTCATTTTTACCTCTTATTATTTTTCTTTTTGATAACCCTCAAAATTTTCTATTTCTAAATCAGTTAAATTTTCTATTTGCAATTCTTTTGAATTGTCAAACCTTAAAAAAACATCTGACATTTTTTCGATTGCTTTTGCATTTTCTATAGAACGCGCAAACCTCGCAACAATTTTATCTTTTGGCACATTATGACCACCTTGGCTAAATCTTGTTTCTACCCGTCTTACATTAATTTCAGGTGACGAGGTATAAACTAGTGTTGAAATAACTTTATACCCAGCTAACTTTGCCATTTGCACAAGTTCTAGTTTGCTTGAATGCGATAAAACAGTTTCATAACAAAAAGATTTTCCCTCTTTTATAAGATGTTCAACTCTTTCCATACAATAGTACATAGCTTTAACATTTCTTTCATTTTCATCAGCAATATCTAAAAAAAGTTCCCTGCAATAAAGGTCAGCATTAACATATTCAACATTAAGTTGACCGTCTAAATATTCATTTGCAATAAATGTAGACTTTCCGCTTCCATTTGGTCCAGCAAATACATACAAAATCTTTTGCTCTTCATTTTTTATTTTCCCGGCAACACTTAAAATTTTATTTGTCGAACTATTATCAAACGCTCTCATCTCAATCTCTCTTCTTAGCATAATTTTTTATGGTTTCAAGTAGTTTCTTGTTCACCACTTTGTTGCTAATAATTGCTCCATTAATATCACAGTCATAACGCTGTTCTTCTCCATTAAAGTCAGTCACCCTGCCACCAGTTTCCTCAACAATAACTTTGGCAGCCGCTATATCACAATTTTTATGTGTTGTTCCAGGGAAAATAGCAAAAGAAAAATCTCCACCCGCAACCGCCATACAAGCTCTTATCACACTGCCAATACTTACTAGGTAGATACTTTTATTAAGTTCTTCGACTGCCTCATAGATATTATAAGGTGCGTTTGGCCACATATCATAATTTCCAACACCTCGCTTATCGCCAAAGTCAATGTCGCTAACAGATATTTTTTGACCATTTCGATATGCGCCATCACCCTTTACTGCAGAATATAGACTGTCTTTCCATACATCATACACAACACCTACTTGAGGCTGTCCATCAACAACTAAAGCGAGTGAAAATACCGAAGTAGGAATATGTCTAGCATACATTGCTGTACCATCAACCGGATCACAAACCCAGACATATTTACTCTTTCCATATCCACCCTCTTCACCATCTACACAATGTTTAGGAAATTCCTCTTTTACTCTTTTAACAAGATAATCATTGATTTCTTTGTCTGCCTTTGTGACGATTGTAAGATCAGTTTTATAACTTGCACCGTTATCTTCGCTATCATATTTTTTCATTATTTTGCCTGCTTGTATAGCAATTTCTTTGGCAAAAGACAAATACTTATTTTCCATTTATTCTCCTAAAACAACTAAATTTTGATTAAAAATAGCAAAATATACACAAAAAGCCATCTAAATAAACTAAATTTCAACAAATTATCATTTATTACAACAAACTTTAATTTCATAAAGTTCTTTTTCTCTATCATATCTTTTCATAGTTGCGCTATAAAAATTAGGCTCTCCTATCACAGAAAAATATTTTCTAACTTCTCCGTCATCAAAAAATCGTTTATTATACCCTTCTACATAATAGAAATTCTTTCCAAGTTTTTTGCCGAGCCCTGCTCCGTGATTGGTATCTTGAGTAGAGTTTACTCTTGCATAAAGTTTGCCATTTGGCTTTAAAACTCTCTTTATTTCATTCATAATTTCAAAGGTCTTCTTTTCACTAAAGTAATGCAAGCATAAATCGGCAATTATAATATCAAAACTATTATCTTCAAAGGGAAATGGCTGAGTAAGATCAAGGACCTTGGTTTCAATCAAAGGAAAACGCTTTTTTATTGAAGATAGAGCAACCTCTGATAGGTCAGTTGCAAGAGCATTAAATCCATTTTCCTGCAAAACTTCAATATTATTACCAAGTCCACAACCAAGTTCTAAAATTTTACTTTGCTTGCTCCAATACGGAAGCCATTTCATAAGCCAGCCATCTACTTTCAGTTCTCTTTCAGTATTCTTTTTGTGAATTTCATTCCACAACTCATTAAAAGTTTTTTCTTCTTTCATACATTCTCCTTTTCTATCAATGCTAAAATTTTATTTGGAAGGTATTTTGATACATCTTTACCTGCGCTTAAAAGTTCGTTTACCATACTTGAACTAACCGCACTCAGTTTGCCCGCCCTTAAGTAAATGGTATCTATTCCACTTATCTCCTCGTTTACCTGAGCGAGATTTTCTTCATAACCATAATCTATGCCGTTTCTTAGTCCTCTTATAAGAAAGGTCGCTCCATTTTCTTTTGCCACATCTATTGTAAGTCCTTCATAGATTATACATTCACAATTATCAAGTCCTTCATCTTTAAAAATAGCATTTATCGCATCTTTCATTTTTTGTTTATCAAAATTTCTTTTTTTCTTTGGGTTAACCCCAATTCCGACAATCACCCTATCAAATAATTTACTCGCCACCTTTGACAGATGAAGATGCCCTATAGTAAATGGGTCAAAACTTCCAGCATAAAAACCTATATTCATTCTTCTCTCTCCTTTTCCAATTTGCTTATAATTTCCTCGACCTGTCTTGTCAGGCAATCTTGTGAATAGTCATTGATGATAACATAATCAAATTCGTCCTTGTTATACTCTATCCCAGCCTTTTCACGATTTTTGAGATATTCGAGTGATATATTATCTCTTTTTATAATTTTTTCCAGCCTCTCATCGTCATTTTTTGGTAAAACCAAAATTTTTGTTGCTTCTTCTTTCCAATACTTTGTTGTCGGCAAAAGAACCCAGTCTAAGATTACATTTTCATTTTTATAATGGTCAATGCTTTTTTCCATATAGTCCCAAGTTAGAGCGGAGAACTCTTTAACTCTCTGACAATCTCTTTCACCAAAAAAAATTTTGCCTAGCTTTTTACGGTTAAATTTTCCATCATTGTCAAATATAACAGTCCCGAAAAGTTCCACAGCCTTTGCCATTATTTCTTTATCATCATAAAGGCTATGCCCTATCTTGTCTATATCAAGATACTTATAACCTAACCTTTCCGCCAGTAACTTAGCAAATGTTGATTTCCCTGAGCCAGACCTACCTGTAACCAAAATTAAACTCATTTTTCCCTCATCTGTTATATATTTAATTTCATAATTTTTCGACTATTTCGCCACCTAAAAGTTTATACCCATCATTACCTACAAGAGAAACGGCATCTTTTTCCACAATAAGCGCCGATCTATCACTCAAAACATAGACAGGATAATTTTGTCTTTTAGACTCTTTTTTGCATTCTTCAAAATATATTGTCTCTATTAATATGAGGCAAAATTGAAAAATCTAATAAATTTAAATATTCGCTTACACCATTAAAATCATCTTCTCCGCCAAAAAATTTAGATACTTCACATAGTCCACTAATCAACCACCTCTTATCACCTTTTTCTATTGCAGATGCTTCATTTAAAATTGCAACATTAATTTCTTTTAGCGGTTTTCCAGTAAATTCTTCTAGTTTTTCCTTTATTTTATTAAGGCTAAATTCTGACGAAGTAAGAATTAGTTTCATAAAATCCTCTTTTATAATTCAATTTCAAAATAATCTTCAGGCTTTAAAACCTCTTTGTGACCTATAAGTTTACCACCATTTTTTACTATGGTTTTTCTAGAACCAGTATTATATGTATAGCAACCAAGTCTTACACTTTTCATACCCATTTCTCTGCACTTATCAAGTGCGAGTTGCAAGCCCTTTGTTGCATATCCTTTTTTTCTTTCACTTGGTCTAATGCCATAACCTATATGTCCAGAAAAATTATCATCGAGTTTTCTTGTTAAGTAGTGTCTAATATTAAATGAACCAATAATTCTTTCATCCTCTTTTCGCACAAGAAGATATGTTGTGCTTGGAGTTCTGCCATCTTGCCCATAACCTTGAAAAACTATCTCTTTGTTTTTTTGATGCTTTTCATATAATTCTTCAAAAGTTTCGCAAGAAGATTCCCCGCTTAGACCATTTACGACACTTGCTTGCATAGTAAACTCTTTTAAATAATCAATAATTGCATTCTTATCACCAAGTTTCATTTCACGCAAATATAACCCTTCCACATTTCCCTCGCTACATATTTTATTGCTAACCAACAAAAAAAATATTGTTGAATAATAAGCAATTTTAAAAATAAAAAATTCGACCTAATTTTATATAAGTAGTATAACATAAACATTTATTAAAAATAAAGTAAAATGATTGATTTTTGCAATTTAATAAACTATACTAAAGTAGAAATTTAGTTGAAAAAGTTTTTTAAAAATAATTATGCGGGAGTGGCGGAATGGCAGACGCGCAGGTTTCAGGTACCTGTGGTAGCAATACTATGTGGGTTCGACTCCCATCTCCCGCACCAAAGACGATAAAGGTTGAACCTTTAATTCGTCAATAGCCTTGTCGTTATC
>CARXKP010000008.1 GCA_949096025.1 uncultured Eubacteriales bacterium | reverse complement strand
TTATCTATGTCTTGAGGATAAATACCTATCAAGAATTCATCATTATATATTTCCTCTATATTAATTTCGTAAATATACTCATCATTCTCCATTCGAGGCTCATTTTGTAAAGTTATTTCATAAGGAGTTGACCCCAAAATAATCGTAACCTTTTCATATTTTTCTTCTGATTTTGCTGTTATAATTTTACTATTATAATCAAATGTTAAATCTGAGAAATTTTTAAGGTATTTTATGATTGTTATCATAACATCCTGACTTGCTGGGCTTGATTTATAATAATCAAAGTTTGAATAAGCATAAACAGTTAGATTTCTTTCCCCACATTCTAAATCATTTAAATTTAAAGATGTTTCAGTAGTTTCAATGTAACCGTCTATCCCGCCATTATAATATACCCTATAATAATCTGCGTTTTCTACCTCTTCCCAAGTAAATGTTTTTTCTTCAGAATTGTATTCTACAATAGGTGCAGATAGGTAATCATAGCAGGTCCATTCAACTTCTTTGCTGTATTCGCTATTATTTCCAGATTTTTTACTTAAATAACATATTGAAATATTATAAGTTTTCCCAAGTTCTACACCATTTGCAAACAAATACTCTGATGATAAAACATTATCTTGTGTATCTAAAATAAGTTCCTTATCCTCGCTTACAAATTTAAAACGATAACCATAATAATTTTCATTAAGTTCTGCAGAAATATATACACTATTCCCATCATCAAGAACCTTTGGAATTTGTGGAGTAAAGCCATTATAATTAATCACAAAAGCAGTTGCAAGTCCACCTATTGCCACTAATACCAAAAATATGGTTGAAATTAAAATTATCAACTTTTTATTGCTAATTTTTGTTTTTTCGCTCATATAATACCAAAATGAATGATTTTTCATTAATAGTATAACCTAAATTAATAAAATTTCAAAACATTTTTGAATAAAAGAAAAAACATTATTGACATTTGATTTTATTTGTGTTAAAATATGTTTGATTTATTGGAGGAAGTATGTTAGATTATATGAAATTAACTCAAATTATTGCATTATTCTTAGGAATTGGTTTTACTGTAATTTCTATCGTAACAACTATTATAGCATTCAAATGTGCTAAAAAAATTGGCTCTATGGCTAAAGCATTGGCTCTTTGCTTAATTACACCTTTCCTTGCTTGCTGTGCTTGGTTATATTTAGTTCTTAGTTATGTTGGTTCACTTAGAAAAAGTGAAATTTTAGCTCTTGTTGTTGCTATCCTATTATCATTATTTATTATGGGTATGGTTGTTATTGTTTCAAAGGCACTTTACAACAGACACGGTGCTACTCTTGAAGAATATGATGCTATGCGTGATGAAATTGAAAAAACTGATGAAGAATTAGAAGAAACAGAAAAAGCTATTGAAGAACAAGAACTTGCTCTTGCAAAAATTGAAAATGAAAATAAAGTTTATGTTGCTCCACTCCTTCTTCAAAATTCTCAAGAAGAAAATGAAAATACTATAATTGTTGATGCTGAAGAAGAAACTGAAGTTGAACCTCAAAGTGAAGAAGAAAGTGAACCTGCTCAAGAACAAGAAGAGGAAACAACTGAGGAAACTGTTACTGAAGAACAAGAAGAAACTGTTGAAGAGAACAACGACGAAGAAAACAAACAAGAAGAAACTGAAGAAGAAACTGATGCCGATGATGATTTCGATAAATTCTTAGAAGAACTTAGAAAAAAAGTTGAAGATGACAACAACGGCGAAGGAAATAATGATTAATTTATCTAAAAAACTCTAGAATATCTAGAGTTTTTTTATTTTACCAGTTTTCCAATGATTTTATAGTTTTACTCATAAAGCATATTAAATTTAATAGAAAAAATTAATATATCTTATAAAAAATTACACCTTCAAAATGAAAGTGTATTTTTTATTTACTTAACTATTAAATTTACTATTCTTCCAGGAACATATATTGCTTTTACTACATTTTTGCCTTCTATTGCAGACCTAATTTTATCATTTGATTTAACTTCTTCTACAATAGCGTCCTGTTCAAGGCTTGGATTTATCATAACTCTATCAATTATCTTTGAGTTAACCTGAACAGCAATTTCAACAAGTTCTTCTTTTAAGTCTTCTTCATTATACTTAGGCCAAACATCGTCTACCCTATTTTCATATCCCATTTGTTGCCACATTTCTTCTGCTGTATGAGGCGCAAATGGACAAACAAGGCTAAGAAGAGTTTTGTAGTCTTCATTTGTAACTTTATTTGCCTTTTCAAGAGCATTTACCAGTACCATTATTTGAGATATTGCTGTATTGAATTTTAGTTCTTCAATATCCTCTCCTACCTTTTTAATGCTTTGGCTTATTACAAGTTTATTTTCCGATTGATTTGCAATCTTGTCCACTTTATCGGCTAATGCAACTATCCTATTTAGCAGACGCTCACAAGGTTTAAGAGTGTCCTCTCTCCAAGGTTTAGACTCAACATAATCGCCCATAAACATATGAGAAAGTCTTGTTATATCCGCACCATACTCCTTAACATATTTCATAGGGTCAACAACATTGCCACGAGATTTGCTCATCTTAGAACCGTCGCTTGCAAGTATAATCCCCTGTTGAACTCTTCTATCAAATGGTTCTGAATTTGGAACAAAACCATTATCATACAAGAATTTATGCCAAAATCTTGCATATAATAGGTGTCTTGTTACGTGTTCTCCTCCACCATTATATAAATCAACTTTATTCCAATATTTAATCTTATCAAATGAAGCAAATTCTTTATCATTATGAGGGTCCATATATCTTAGCCAATACCAACTAGAGCCAGCCCAGTTTGGCATAACATCTGTTTCTCTTTTAGCCTTGCCACCACAATGAGGACAAGTAGTATTTACCCAATCTGTAATTAGTGATAATGGACTTTCGCCATCATCTGTTGGTTTATAACTCTCAACTTTTGGTAGTGTAACTGGAAGTTGATCATCAGGTACAGGAACATAACCACATTTTTCACAATGAACAATAGGTACAGGTTCTCCCCAATATCTTTGTCGAGAGAATACCCAATCTCTCATTTTATAGGTATTAATCTTCTTGCCAAGTCCGTTTTTCTCAAGATATTCATTTAAAGCGACTTTCGCCTCTTCTACAGTAAGACCTGTAAACTTGCCAGAATTTATAAGTTTGCAACCTTTTCCTAGATAATCTCCCTTCTCAAATGCTCCTTTAGTTACGTCCCCACCAGAGATGACTTCAATCATAGGAAGATTAAATTTTTTAGCAAAATCATAATCGCGACTATCGTGTGTTGGTACTGCCATAACGGCACCACTACCATATCCAGCAAGTACATAATCTCCGATGTAAACAGGAACTTTCTCATTTGTCAAAGGATTTATTGCATAAATTCCTTTTAACTGACAGCCAGTCTTTTCCTTAAGCATTTCTCTTCTTTCAAATTCGCTCTTACTAGCACTCTTTTTGATGTACTGTTGTACTTCATCATAGTTTTCTATCTTATCTTTTAGTTTTTCTACAATTTCGTGTTCTGGAGCAAAAACAAAATAAGTTATACCAAATACTGTTTCAATACAAGTAGTAAATATATCAAATTTTTCACCACTGTCAAGTTTGCAGTGAAGTAAAGTTCCCTCACTTTTACCTATCCAGTTGCGTTGCATTGATTTAATATTTTCCCAATAATTTGTATCATTAAGACCTTCAAGAAGTTTCTCAGAATACTCACTCATCTTTAGCATCCATTGAGTTTTTGGCTTTTGAATAGTTGGACTTCCACATCTTTCACAAACACCACCCTCACTTTCTTCATTAGAAAGTCCTATTTTACAATTTGGGCACCAGTTGATATTTGCAGTTGCTTTATAGGCAAGTCCCTTTTTATAAAATTGAAGGAATATCCATTGAGTCCATTTATAATAATTTTCGTCAGTGGTATTGATTTCTCTTGACCAGTCAAAAGAAATACCAAGGCTTTTAATTTGTTTTGTAAATGTAGCGACATTTTCAGCCGTTGCTTTTATAGGAGAAATTTTATTTTTTATCGCATAATTCTCAGTAGGAAGCCCAAATGCGTCCCAACCTATAGGATAAAGAACGTTATATCCCTCTGCTCTCTTTTTTCTTGCTATAACATCCATAGCAATTTGGCTTGGTGTATGTCCTACGTGAAGCCCTACCCCACTTGGATAAGGAAATTCTACTAAAATGTAGTATTTAGGCTTACTAGAAAAATCAATCGCCTTATATCTCTCCTCTTTTTCCCATTTTTCTTGCCATTTTTTCTCAATTTCTTTGTAATTCATAATCATCTCCGTCAATATTTAGTAATAATATCAAAAAGAGGTAAAAAAGTCAAATAAAATGAAAATTAAAAATTATTGGATTATATTTTACTTTAAATAAAAATTTTAATTATTGACTTTTATATATAAATAAGGTATAATATTTATATAAAATAAAAGTTTTGAGAAACCAATTACTTTATAAAAGGAGTTTAAAATGATTGATATTTTAAGTTTAACTGATAAAAACGGTAAAAAGGTTTTTGATTTAACTTCTGAAAGAGATGACAAAAGACATTATTCTTTAAATTCTGTTGCATTAAATTTCCCTAACCTTCAAATCTCTTTTGAAAAAAAATTTTCTTTTAGCCACGATTGGGGTGCCGATCAAGGTATTGACGGCGAACTCGGAGCCGATGAATATTTCAACATTGAAGACTTTGCTAATGTTAAACTATCTGTCGGCGATAAATTCACAAATGTTGGTTTAGGCTCTTACAGAGAAAATTTAGATTCAGAAGAAGAAGTACAACAAAGATTTGATGCTCATACTGTTACTGAACAAGATATTAACAGGGTTTTAAGAATGTCAATGGCTTACAAATATATGACTGAACATATTCAAGAAAAACTTGCTAATGGTAAATCTAGATCTGAACTTATGGGACTTCCATATATGGATGTTGTACAATTAGAGTTTTCTAAAAAAGGAATTTATCGTCAATATGTGAAAGAAATTCAACAAGCATTAAAGCACGATGATTATACTGAAGATAGGGCTCAGGCTCTTCTTAATGAAACATTTGGTGAAGGAACTGTTGACCTTGACCAATATATTCAGTCACAAGTAAATGAATTACTTGCTCAAAGAGAAGAAATCGCTCAAAGAAAGGCAGAAAGTATTTTTAGCATTGGAAACATTAAAGTTGGTTTTGCAAAACTTTTAACACCTGTAAGAATGATTCAAAAGAAGATTAGTGAACTTGGAGTTAAAAGAGAATTTAGAAGACTTGCAAAAAGAGAGAAAGAAGGCTCACAATGGGAAATTGATAGAAAAGCTGACATTCTTGAAGAACAATTTAACGATATTCAATAAAAGTTGGGGTTCATCCCCTTCTTTTTTAACATATTTAATTTTAATAAAAATAATCTTATAAAATTACCCAAAATCTATTGACAAACGCTAAATAATATGTATAATAAAAGAGTTGAAATAAAATCTTATCCAAAGACAGCAAGCGATTTTCGTAAACATTATTTAATGTGCTTGCCGAGGAAAGAAGTAATATAGAATTTTTCTCTATGCTTTTTTCCGAGGGCATAGAGATTTTGTTTTTACTACACAATATTCATTTAAAGGAGGAAAAGATTTCATAATGGGTGCTAATTTAGAAGCTAAAAAATTGATAGTTGAAGAAATCAAAGATAAACTCTCAAGAGCTAAATCTGTGACTTTCGTTGACTACAATGCACTTACTGTTGCTGAAGACGGACAAATGCGTCGTGAATTCAAAAAGAATGGTGGCGAATACAAAGTCTACAAAAACAAATTATTGCTCCTTGCACTCAACGAACTTGGAATCAATGGTGCTGAAAAATATTTACACGGCACTAGTGCGGTTGCTTTCAGTTATGATGATGAGGTAAGCGGTCCTAAAATTACCTGCCAAACAGCTGAAAAAACTAAGAAATTAACCGTAAAATTTGGTTTACTTAATGGTAATTTCGTTGAAAGCAAGGATATTGAAGCGTTAGCGAAACTTCCAAGCAAAGAAGTTCTTGTTGCTACTCTTCTTCGTACTCTCAATGCCCCTATTACTGGGCTTGCTAGAGTTACTATTGCCCCTGTTGAAGGGCTTGCAAGAGCATTAAATGCTATTGCTACAAAATAAGCACTTAAAAAGTGCAACTAGACTATAAAAGTCTAACAAAAAATTAATTTTATTTTGGGAACCATCCCATAAACATTTAAGGAGGAATTTAAAAATGGCTGATGTTAAAAAATTAGTTGAAGAAATTAAATCTATGACTGTTCTTGAAGTATCTGAACTTGTAAAAGAACTCGAAGAAACTTTTGGTGTAAGCGCTGCTGCTCCAGTTGCAGTTGCTGCTCCTGCTGCTGGTGCTGCTGCTCCAGCAGCTGAAGAAAAAACTGAATTTACAGTAGAACTTGCTGAAGCAGGTGCAAACAAAATTGCTGTAATCAAAGTTGTTAGAGAAATCACTGGACTTGGACTTGGAGAAGCTAAAGCTTTAGTTGAAGCTGCTCCTAAAGCAGTTAAAGAAAACGTTCCAGCAGAAGAAGCTAAAGCTATCGAAGCTAAACTCAAAGAAGCTGGCGCAACTGTTAAACTTAAATAAATCAAATAAAAATAAAGAATATTGTGTAAAAAGTCAGGCTTATCCCCTGACTTTTTTATTGTCTAGAAATTAAAGTTTTTAAATAATTTATTTTAAGACATTTTACTGTAAAATCAAGTTATAAATTTATCTTGATTTTTTTACTAATTAGTGATAAAATAATTTTAACAAAGGAGAATCTTTTATGGCAAAAAACAGATTTGTTAAAAGAGCAGAAAAATTAGGAGATAGATATAATACTGAAGATTGGCATATTACAACAATTTCTGGCTTGTTTTATAATATAGAAGAAAATTTGGGATATCTTATAAATTGTTCTGAAAAAGAAACCTTATCAGGAAGAGAATTATTAAAGGTTAAAGAATGTACTGAAAAAATTGAAAAATCTGTTAATGAAATTTTAGTTGAGCCTAGACTTAAAAAATATGCAAAAAAATACAAAACTTTTCTTGGTGATGTATTAAAAGAAAAAGATTCTATTTATCAAGAGATAAAAGATAAAAATTTTGCTGGAAAATCACTTGAAATTGGCGTTGCACAGAAATTAATTGATGAAATGAAAGCTTTTGAACCTGTTATTGATAATGATTATAGATTTTTAAAAGCAAGTATTAATAGTGGTTCTCTCGCTGCTATTCAAGATATTCATTTTGAAGGAGATGCTTATGGACTTTTAATTCATTTACGAAATGTAAGCAACTTACACAGTGATATATCTTCCCTTACTACTGAAAAACAATTTGAACAAGAACTTAATGACCTAAAAGTAGACTCTACTTCTGTTTATAATGCCATTTCAGCAATGGTTGTAAGAGATTATGATAAACTTAAAACTATGGACAAAAAACTTCAACAAGAAAGACCTGAATTTAAAAACTACTACCCTATCATAAGAAATGATATTAATAACGAACTTGAAAAATTATAAGATAAATATTTTAAACAAAAAAAATGCTAGAAATCTCTAGCATTTTTTATTTTATTTATTAAATCTGACTTTCAAGATTAATGCCATCTAAAAATCCACAAGGTGCTTTGCATTTATAACCTGATTTACATCTTGAACCATTTGTCATAACCTGCAGTTTATTAGACATTCTCAATGCCTGTTTTCTTAAATTCTCATCTGGAAGAGTGTTTGAATCAATATAAAGTTCATTAGCATAATCTTTAGTTTGTTTCAAAGTCAAGTCTCTAATTTCCTTTTGAGCACAAGCACAGAGTCTTTCCTTTGCTTTAAGGATAAAGTTTTTATAACTTCCCGCCTCACTAACATCAAGTAAAGTTCCTTGTGGTAAAAACTGAGCAACTGAAGCCATATCTTTTAAATATTCATCTCTTAATGCAGGGTTGTTTGCAATGATTGGTGGAATATAAAATTCTGTAATCTTTTTAAAATCATTAGGAAAAGTGAATTTGTTTATAGCAAGGTCAAGTGTTCTATGTCTTTGGTCTTGAGCAAGGCAGGCAAATGACATTTTATACATTCCCTGATAATTTGATGAGTAAACTGTTTTAAGTACTGGTTCATCAAACAAGGAAAATCCCCTATCTTTTCCATCAAATAATCTTTCAGAATAAATGTTTCTATCCTTGCAAAATTCAACAAATTCTTGCATAGAAGGAATAAGCTGTTCGTAAAATTTATTTTCAGGTTTTTCAATTTCGCCTTCCATCCAATGACAAATATAATTAAGTTGTCTAAAACTTGTAGAGTATTCCATATTTGTAGGAGTGAAAACAGAAATCAAATATCTTGCATTTTCTTGAGCAAGTTTTCTCGCCTTCTTACCTTTTTCATCAAAGAATTTATTAGATCCGTCAGGATATAGTTTCTTTATCTCTCTTTCAAAGATATTAACCCATTTTTCATAAAGAGCATTCTGCTTTGGCTCTATATCCTTCATAACTGTATATCTTGCAGACTTTTCGCTTGTGTTGTATTCTTTTTCATTGTTTAAAACCATAGCAAGTGCTTTTGGAAGTCCTGATATTTCAAGTGTAAGAAAAGAGTGACCAAAAGTAGAATGATGCCCACTATTTTCAACCTGTGTAGCGATATTTAAAATATTTTCGACAGGTTTAGAGTTTAGTTTTTCAAAATTTTCTGGCATATAGCAAGTTGCACCCATAAGACCAGCAACTAAGCGATTAAAATCATAGTTATAAATTTTAGGTATTCTTCCAGCAAACTCATCACCAACTCTATCTATAAACTTAGTAAAATTTTCTCCCATATACGAATCTTCTGTACAAAATTCCCTAGCACTATCTTGTAAATTGTTAACAATTTCTTCTTTAGTTAGACAACCTTTTTCACCCTTCATTACTGTATGCATCTTAATGCTTATATCCATACTTTTTACTCCTTTATTACCTTTTATATAATATCATATTTTGTATAACAATTCAATAGTAGCGACAAAAAAATACTAGAAAATCTAGTATTTTTTATTTCATTTTTACTGTTCATCACTTTCAACTTCATCATTATTAGCATATTCTGCTGTGCGTTGAAAACCTTCTTGTTGGCAATATGCTTTATAAGATTTTATTATGTTTGCAGTTTTTGAATTTCTATCAATTTCTCTTTGCTTAGCAATTAAATCATCAAGAGTCTCTCCATCATTATTTTTTGCATTAAAGTCAATATCAACAAGACCAAAGTGTCTAACTAAATCACTTAAGAAGATATTTATCATTGCATCTGGAGCACCAGCTTTTATTGCTGTCATAAGAGCATTATCTCCAAATTGATTTCTATGATTCATAAGCTGTGTAATCTCTTCTTTTTTACAAGCATCTAACAAATCTGTTGAAATTGTTTCAAACACATCTGGATTTACGAGTTGTACTGTTTTTTCAAGAATATGTCCTATGGCATTAGTACCATTCAAATCTTCATCTTTTGCATCAAAGCACTTATTGTCTGTAAGTCTATAAAGTAAAGACAAATTTTTTGTACTAAGTGCTGTATCAACAGCAGAATAGTTGAATGGTTTATCAATATCAACATCATCTCTTTTTAAAATCATATCAATTACTTTATCATTTTTAAGTGAAATAGCAGTAGTAAGAGCATTCACTTTTCCATTTTCAGCAAAAGCATTTATGTCAAGGTCTGGATGAGCAAGCAATACTTTTAAAATCGCATAACCTACATCTCCATTCTTCTCTAGGCTCTTAATTGCTTTCATAACAACATTTTCATTATTATCATCAAAAGCATTTATATCTATTCCTGGGCGACCTAGAATTGTATAAACAAGTTTTGCATCTCCCCTTTCTATAGCAAGCATAAGTAAAGTTTTATTATCTTTTCCACCAACATTTAAATCAATATCTTCTCTAGACATAAGTGTAGAGAAAGTTTCTTTGTCATTGTTTTGATAAGCCATTACAAGTAGAGAATTTCCATTTTGATCACGAATATTTACATCCACATTTTCTTTTTCTAAAATCATAGACAATATATCTTTATCATCATTAAGGTACGCCATTATAAGTGGAACATTTCCATTTTGATCACAAATGTTTACATTTACATCTTTTCTTGCAAGAATTTTCTTAACTATGTTCGCTTTCTTTTCATCAAATGGTTTATAAAGAGCATTAATAAGGGCTGTTTCTTTGTATTTATTTGTAGCATTTATATCGAGTTCTTCTCTAGAAACAACAACATCTGCTAGCATATCTAATCCAATATTGGATGCTTGCATTAAAATATTGTTTCCTTCTACATCTCTTAGGTTTATGTCAGCACCTTTTTCTAGGAAATTTTTAATTACATCATATTGTCCCCTAAACCCTGCAAGCATTAAACAAGAAAGCCCTAACTTATCTTGACAATTCAAATTCAAATCATCGCGAGCTAAAAATAATTTCTCCATATTAGCAATAACTTGTTTTTCTTCCTCGCTTATATTTGGATTTGCATCTTTATCAAATGGAAGCATCCAAGGAGTTAAACCATTTTCATTTTGAATATTTACATTCACATCTCTTCTTCCAGCAAAATGCTTTAAAAGAGTCCCATATTTCTTTTTATCTTCAACAGCAACATCTTCAGAAACAATCTTATTTACCATAATATGAAGTGCTGTTTCATTATGAATATTTACCGCATTAACATCTAGCAAATTATTTTTCAAAATGTTTTCAATAAGAGGCCATTTCATATTTTTAATAGCCCAAATTAAAAGATTGTCACCCTCTTCATTTACAGGTAAATTAATTTCTTGTTTTTTAAGTCCTGTGACCTTATATAAGTAACTTAAGTCATTAGTCTGAACAGCATAAATAATTTTATCACTCAAAGATTTCATAAATTTCCTCCAAATCACAATATATTATTAGTATACACTAAAAGAATATTATAGTCAATATTAAAATAATAAAAAAAGTGCATCTTATGCACAATTTTAATCTTGTTTTTTCACCTCATAACCATCTTTTTTATCAAGAATTACAAAGCCCATTTTAAGAAGTTCGCCCCTTAAATTATCGGCTTGAGCAAAATCTCTATTTTGCTTAGCCTGCCAGCGTTTTTCAGCCATTTGTAAAACGACTTCTGGCAGATCATTATCTTGTTTTTGTGAGATAAAATCAAGTACATTTTTTGTATCATTTTTAAATAGTCCAAGTACTTTATAGGCAAGTTTAACACCATTATAATCTCTTACCACACTTGCATCATTATTATCAAGCTTTTTCTGCATTTTCTTAAAGATTTCAAATAGATAAGAAAGTGCTTTTGGACTATTAAAATCATCATTCATTGCTTCATCAACATTTTTTTCATACTCTTTTTCTATTTCATTACTATTTAAATCGAATTTTTCTTCTATTTGATTTAGTACTTGATAGAAATTTTGTATATGTTTTTCTGCCTGTTTAAATAAAGCATCAGTGATATTTATATCACTTCTATAACTATTTTGAAGAAGAGCAAATTTCACAACTTCTGGGTGATAATTTTTTCTCAAATCTTCAAGTATAATCGAATTCCCAAGGCTTTTACTCATTTTTTGTCCATCTACTTTAATAAGCCCATTGTGTATCCAATATTTAGCAAATTGTTTTCCGGTCAAAGCTTCAGACTGTGCAATTTCATTTTCGTGATGTGGAAAAATTAAATCTCTACCGCCACCGTGAATATCAATTTGGTCACCAAATGCCTGCTTATTCATTGTTGAACACTCAATGTGCCAGCCTGGTCTACCATTTCCCCAGGGAGATACCCAATAAGGTTCACCCACTTTTGCACTTTTCCAAAGAGCAAAATCAAGTGGATTTAGTTTTTCTTCGTCGTTATCTATTCTATAACCATTTTTAGCATCTTCGAGATTTCTATTTGAAAGTGTACCATAACTGTGGAATTTTTCAACAGCAAAATATACATCACCCTTAGGTGTTGTATAAGCATAACCTTTATCTATT
Organism: uncultured Eubacteriales bacterium; assembly: GCA_949096025.1. Classification (GTDB taxonomy): domain Bacteria; phylum Bacillota; class Clostridia; order Christensenellales; family UBA1242; genus Caccovivens. The sequence continues at coordinate 20,903 of CARXKP010000008.1, read as the reverse complement.
AGTTTTGATACAAAATCTATAATATTATCTATGTTCTCTGTTGCTTTAAGCCAAAGGTCTGGCTCATCAACCTGAAAATATTTCATTTCTTCATTGATTTTTTCAATCATCTCTTTTGCGTAAAGAGCAGAATCAACTTTTAGTTCATTCGCTTTAGCAATAATTTTATCATCAATATCGGTATAGTTTCTAGCATAAGTAACCTTGAAGCCCACTTTAACCAAAACTTTTCTAATAATATCATATATCATTGCTTGATATAAATGACCGATATGAGCATTTCCTGAAACAGTAATTCCACACGCATACATTTTTACATTATTTGCGTTAAGTGGCACAAACTCTTCCTTGCGTCTTGTCAAGGTATTATATATTTTTACCATATTCCCCTCTAGTTTAAGCCAAAAATCCTAAGACTTTTGCTCTTATATAATCTTATTTAAAAATTTATCAAGTGTTTCCACTGCATAATCAATTTCTGGAGAAGTGGCACTAAGTTGTTTGTCTATATCTTTTAAATAGGCATCAAGTTCGGCATTCCCCTTCTCTGTAAGTTCAATAACCCTACATCGTCTATCTAAGTTTGATTTTTTCACAACCAAACAGCCCTCTTTTTCAAGAGAAGCGGTCATCAGTGCAAAGTTAGTCTTTTGTATGCCGAGTTTTTCTATAATCATACTTATAGAAAGGTTTTCATATAAACGGCTAAAAAATAGTATTTTCATTCTTAAAATACCACTCTTGCAATTTTTCTTCATTAGATTCTCAAGTAGACTTTCTACCTCAATCAAATTACTCGCTCGTTTCATAAATTCTCTCTTGTCCATTTTTATGTATGAATCTCTTTATGCCTTTGTTAAATTTTTGCCAAGATTTTATTATCCTTAGCCATTTTTATTGACACTATTAACTTGTTTGTCAATAGCAACCAATGTATTTATAGTATATATAAAAAAAATCTTAATTGCAAGTGTTTTTTAGTTGATTTTTAAGGTTAATTGATATTAAAATATAAATATGCAGATAGACGGACCAATAGAAGAAATAATATACAGAAACGAACAAAATGGATACACTGTTTTCATACTAGACTTTCACGACACCCCTGTCGCTTGTGTGGGTAAACTTGTAAACGCAAGTGTGGGCGAAAATTTAATGCTTGAAGGCGAATATGTAAACAATGCTAAATATGGTTATCAATTCGCTTTCAACTCTTATGAGGTAGTTTTACCAACATCGCTCGCAGGAATAGAGCGTTATCTTTCTTCAGGCCTAATTAAGGGAGTTGGCCCAATAACTGCAAAAAATATTGTAAATCACTTTAAGGAACAAACCTTTGATGTTATAGAATTTAATCCTTCAGCTCTATCTGAAGTTAGAAACATATCCCCTAAAAAAGCACTTGAAATAGGAGAAAAATTTAAGGAACTTAAAAAACTTCAAAATGCAGTTATGTTTTTGCAAAAATATAACATTACAACCAATATGTCACTGAAGATATATGAGATATATGGAAGTAAGACGATTGATATTGTTAAAAACAATCCTTACCGACTTGTAGAAGATGTAAATGGTATAGGCTTTAGCACTGCTGACAAAATAGCAAAGTCTATTGGAATACCACAAAATAGCGAATATAGAGTTAGAGCTGGGCTTGTTCATACACTAAATAATGGTGTTGAAAAAACTGGGAACACTTACCTACCAAAAGCAATGCTATTTGCTCAGGCCTCTCAACTTCTTGAAATAGACAGCACAACCAATGCTGAACTTTTTAATACAGCCCTTGAAAATCTTACACTAGACAAAAGCGTAATAGTTATGTGGCACAAAGAATATGAAATAGTAGCATCCTCAAAATATTATTTCTATGAAAATGCAGTTGCTCAAAAACTTGCACTTCTCAATAATTCTGTCAACAATCAAAAAAGAGATTTGACAGATGAAATACAACATTTTGAAGAAAAATATAATATTTCATTTCACGAAGAACAAAAAAATGCAATTATAAACTCTGTAAATAGTGGCGTTTCGGTTATAACTGGTGGCCCAGGTACTGGAAAAACGACAATTATAAAATGCATAATTGAAATATTAAAACAAGAAAATCAAACTTATATGCTACTAGCTCCTACTGGACGAGCATCAAAAAGATTATCTGACAGTACTGGCGAAGAGGCTAAAACAATTCATCGTGCATTAGAGGTCGCTTCTGGCGAACTAAATGCTATAAACAGATTTGTATACAATGAAAACAATCCTTTTAAAATTAATGCAGTTATCGTTGATGAAGTCTCTATGGTTGATGTTGCAATAATGAACCACCTTTGCAAAGCCCTGCCAAGAGATTGTAAACTCATCTTAGTTGGAGATAAAGATCAATTACCAAGCGTGGGTGCCGGCAATGTGCTTGATGACATTATTAAAAGCGAAATTATTAATGTTTCTATGCTGACAAAAATCTTTAGACAAAGTGATGATAGTCTTATCATTACTAATGCTCACCTTATAAATTCAGGCAAAATGCCATATATTGATAATTCCTCAAAAGACTTTTTCTTTGAGGAAAAAACTGATAATGGTGCTATGAAAAACTCTATTGTAGATATGGTCGTAAGAAGGCTTCCTAAGTTTACAGGGCTTGAACCAAATCAAATACAAGTACTGGCTCCTCTTAAAGCAGGTTTATGTGGAATTGATAATCTAAATAGAAGTTTGCAAGCATCTTTAAATCCACCTGCTCTACAAAAAATGGAAATGGTAGTTGGCGAAACAATCTTTAGAGTTGGCGATAAAGTTATGCAAACTGCAAATAACTATAATCTTATTTGGAAAAAGATGAATGGATTTATCGAAGAAGAAGGCGAAGGTGTTTTTAATGGCGACATTGGTTACATTGAACTTATTGATTATCAAACTGGCGAAATGGTTGTTACTTTTGAAGACGGAAGGCGTTGTCTATATCCAAGAACAGAAATAAATCAACTTTCTCTTGCTTATGCTATCACGATCCATAAAAGCCAGGGTTCTGAATTTGATATTGTTATTATTCCTGCTATTTCCGGACCAAGTATGATACTTACTAGAAACCTTATCTACACTGCCGTAACTCGTGCTAAAAAAATGGTTGTTATTGTTGGAGAACAAAAAAATCTTAAAAGAATGGTTTCAAATAATTATACCGTTCAAAGGTTTACACTACTTAAAGATATGCTTATTGCAAGCGATAAAAAGATAAAAGAATTGTTTGAATAATGTTATGTAATAATAATAAATGCCTATATACAAAAGATGAATTTTAAAAATATATTTATAAAAATCAAAGATTTTGTAACAGATGCTCTTTTCCCTAAAGATATAAAGTGCATATTTTGTAATCGCGATACACCTTCTGGTTATATTTGTAATGATTGTTTAAAATTAGATATCTTTAATGAAGGCAATCGGTGCATAAAATGTGATAGCCCTATAAAAGAAGACAACATTATTTGCGACCACTGTAAGAAAGGTAAAAGACATTTTTCCAATTTATATTGCCCATTTCTTTATCAAGGCGTGGTAAGAAAATCTATCCTTCGTTTTAAAAGTGACGGTGCAAAATATCTCGCCCACCCTTTTGCAACTTTTATCACTCAAAGACTTGAAGTAAACGAAATTGACTTTGATATTATTGTTCCAGTTCCTTCTCACAAAAATACAATTAGAAAGAGAGGTTATAATCCAGCTAAAGTACTTGCTGATGAAATTGGTAAATTGCTTAATAAACCAGTAGCAGATATTCTTGTCAAAACTACCGCTACTAAAAACCAAAAATATCTAAATTATGAAGAAAGACAATCAAATCTTGAAAACACAATTTGGCTTGCCGATAGTGCCCTTATCAAAAATAAAAATATACTAATTGTTGATGATATAATTACAACAAGTGCAACTATTGAAGCTTGTGCATCACTTATGAATAAAGCAAATAATATTTATGGTTGTGCTATAGCAAGAAGAAGTTTAACAAAAAACAATAATAGCAAAAAATAATGTCAAAAAATTAAAAAATTTATTAAAAAACCCTTGACATTTATATTGCACTTTATTATACTTAGAAAGTATCAAAAATCTCCCTTTTGATATATCTGGCCTCATGGTCAAGCGGTTAAGACATCGCCCTTTCACGGCGGAATCAGGGGTTCGATTCCCCTTGAGGCTACCAGATATTAAAAGACCGAATGGTCTTTTTTTTATTTTATAAATTTGTATCTTGGAGGAAAAAATGAGAGTTATTTTAATTACTGGCGCAACTTCTGGAATAGGTTTTGAAACTGCAAAATTGTTTTCCAAAGAAGAAGATACTAAAGTTATAAGTTTATCTATCAATTTAGAAAATATAGAAAAAGCAAAAAAAGAATTACCTAATGTTGAGTTTCTTAAATGTGACATTTCAGACTACTCTGCACTTATAAATACTGAAAAAGAAATTGAAAAAGAATATGGGAAAATAGATGTCCTCATCAACAATGCTGGCACAATCGTTCCAGGAGATATTGAAACCTTATCAGTAGAAAATTGGGACAAGGTCATTAAAAATAATTTTTCAAGTTATTTCTATGTCTCAAAAGTTTTTTTGAATTTGCTTAAAAAAGGAGATAATCCAAACATAGTGAATATCTCATCTATTTCAGCAACTGCTGGTGGAAGTTCAATAGCATATTCCTGTGCAAAAGCAGGCGTTAATATGATTTCGCAAACTCTTGCAAAAGATTTAGCAAAATATAATATTCGTGTTAATACTATTTCACCTGGAATGGTAAATTCTGGATTTCATATTCATAATAAAGTTATGAATGAAGAAGAATACTCTTCAATGCTTGAAAAACAAAGTGTGAATTACCCTTTTGGAATTGGCAATGCTCTTGATATTGCAAATTCAATCATTTTCTTATCAAGTGAAAAAGCAAAATGGATTAGCGGAGCTGACCTCATTATAGACGGTGGAAAACTTGTCAGCAGATAACAAATAAAAAACATTGATTTTCAATTTAGAATTTCAATGTTTTTATTTTAACACAATATATAGTATTTTGTTTTTCATACATAATACTTTATTTAGTTAAATCTTCTTCTTTCATAAATATCGTACCATCTTTGATTCTTATTGTATAGTATTGCAGATCTTTTCCATCCTCCCAAGTCACTTCTAGATTATAGACATCTCTTCCCTCTTCTACAAGCAAGTAAAATTGTGCTACTTGGCTCTTTCCGTCATTAGAAACAACATACTCATTTGGAAGCAATTTTTTCCCATCTAACTTTGCCTGCCCTGACCTATACTCTTTCACATTGGGAAGCAAAATTTGCAAACCTATTCTATTCCCTTCTTTGTTCCAGCCTTTTGTAATATCTTGTTTATAATACTGGATAACCTCACCATCACCTCCAAAAGTTGCAGTATGAGAATCTCTATCATATACAAATGTTAGGCTTCCTCCAGTGTTATATATATCTCGTTCAATCATAGGTTGTGGAAGGCTTTTATCCTTACAACCACAAAGCATCAAACTTATAATGCAAAGCGTTAGCAATAGACAATATTTTAAAGATTTCATTTTTACCTCTAAAATTATCTTCTGCATTAGTTATGATTTTTAACCGCATTTTTTTCTTTTTTCATTTCTTTCATTTGCACTTTTAATACATCTGAACGTCTAATTGAAAACTTTGAAAAACACATTATTGCTAGAACAAAAAAAATACTACAGCCAAAGAAAACTATTCCACCAAGTCCACTTTGGACAGACATTGCTTGAACTGGTTGTGATGAATCAAACTTGATTATATCAAGTAAAAAGCCTATAATCAAGAGCGCAATAGAGTTTGCAAGGTTATAGGTAAATGTAAAAAATCCAGTATAAGCCCCAGCATTATTTACACCTGTCTTTACCTGTTCAAGAGCAACAACATCTGCATACATTGAAAATGGAAGTGAGTACATCGCTCCTGCCCCTACACCACAGAACACTAAGCAAATTATTGCTATATAAAACATTATTTGATTTGGAACATATTCACGAAACAGGAATGTTACAACCGTCATAAATATCCCAAAAATAATTAACGACAATGATATAATTAATGCCCTCTTCTTTTCCATTCTCTTTGAAAGATATACCCACATTGGTTGAGATGCAATCGCTCCCCCAAACAAGGCAATAAGAACAAAGGAAATTTGAGAACTTGAAAAATGATAGCAATAAGTGAATAAATGCATACCCACTGAAGTTAAAAAAGCGGAGGCTATTGTCGCAAAGGAATAGCCAAGAATTACAGATCGGAAATCCTTTTGTTTTAGGACATTTATATAACCAGTCATCAATTTGCTAAATTCAAACTTTTGCTTAGGTTCGTTGTAATTATATATATTATTTTTTCTTACATATCTAAGCGTTGAAAAGATTGTTATTAGTCCAAATATAATGAGAAGTGCAGAGTTAATATAAGCAATATTTACATACCCTTGTTGAGTATACCCTGTCTGTATGCTAATAGAAATTGATGACATAAAAAAGTACATTAAAATACTTGGAAGTATCATTCCTATAATATTAAAAACCGTCTTAAATCCCTGCACTTTTGACTGTTCGTTATAATCAGGCGCTATATCAATAGCAAGTGCTGCGTATGGTGTTCCAAAGCAGGTATTAGCACTTTCTATTGCAAGCATTCCAAATAAAAGCCAAAAGAATTTTGCCATTTCTGGCATTGATGACGGCATTGACCATATACAAATATTTAAAAAAGCTATTATAAATATACCAAAGAACATAAACCCTAGGCGTTTCCCAAAAAATTTATTTTTGGTGTTATCTGACAAATGTCCTATTAGAGGGTCGCTTACCCCATCCCACAAAGAAGATATTGCAATAGCAATTCCTACTAAACTTCCTGATATACCCATTACTGCAGTCGAAAAAAACATAATAAAACTATTAAGGGTTTGCGACATAGAACTATATCCAAGTCCCCCTATTCCATAAAAAAGTTTTGTAGATAGTTTAAGATTTTTTTTCACCTAATTCACTAAGAGCTAAATTGCTCACTCCTAAATTCTAGTTCAACATTTATTTAAACGATGTTGTCATAGTAAATTATGTGACAAGCCCTCATTTTAGAATACCCACTTAAAAAAGATAGGCAATACTTATTTTTTATAATTAACTAAATAAAAAAGGACAAATATTTTTTGTCCTTTCTTTATTTTTGCCCTTCATCATTATCCTGTGGGTTATCATTATCAACCGTTTCTTGAGATTGTGGGAATAATATTTTTCTTGCGATTTCAAATCTTGACTCTTTACTCAAAGCAAGTCCCTTAACATATCTATCAATAGCATCCAATATTTCTCTCTTTTCTGGTCTATCTTCAATAGGAAACTTAAATGTAACCTCTGACCTTTCCACCTTTTTACCAGTAATTGCATTTCTATAAACAACCACTTCATATTGCATAATCGCTCTATATCCAGTACCGCAAATAATATTATATCTATCAGAAACCATTTCAATAACCATCGTTTGCTGAGTCTGTTTTATAATACTTTCAAGGTCTACAGAAAATGGGGTTTTAAAAGAACTTTCAATCATTGCCGCCATTTGATAAGAATAATCTTTTGGTTGTTCGTCATTATTACAGTAACCAAACAGGAACTTTTGTGAAGGTTTATTTAATTCTTTAATACTAAATATTCTTCTAATATTTAAAGATGCTTTTCCGCCTTCTATCCATTTTGAAATAGCAATACCCGCTTCTGCAAGCAATTGAGAAGGAACATCATAAAAAACCTCTTTTGAATATCGTCTTGCCCCTCTTTCAATTCTGTAATAGTGCAAAACTTCACTGAGTGTATCATAGACTTTTTTCAAATTTGTAAAACCAACAAAGTCATAGTGAAAACTTTGAGTATTGTGTTGCTCAAGTTTTTGTTCCATACCTCACCTCTCTTATAAATAACAAAACACATATATTTTGTTTCATACTTTTTTATTTTACTATGTTTTCAAACAAAAAGCAAATGTTTAAGAGTTATTTTAACTGCAAATAAAACAATAGTTTTTTATTTATAATAATTAATCAATTTTTGAAAAGAATAATTATAGGAGGAAGTATGGAGTTTAATGAAAGTGTCACCAAAGAAAATCTCGCTCGAACATTTGCAGGCTTATGTCAAGATGGTGCAAGATATCAATTTATTGCAAAAACAGCTGTTAGTGAGGGTTATGAGTACATTTCGGATTTCTTAAAAAATATAGCCAAAAATAAAATGGCTCACGCATCGGTAATCTATAAGTTAATGCTTGAGAATATTGAAAAAGCGGTTGAAAATATAAATATCGAAGCTGGGTACCCTTTTGAAAATCAGCTTTTAGATACAAGCCTTCGCTCTTCAAGTGAAATAGAAATGAATGAAGGAAAAAATATTTTCCCTCACTTTGCAAAAATTGCTCACGATGAGGGATTTACAAATATTGAAGAAATATTGCTTTTAATAAGTGATGTGAATTTAACTAATTCTAAAAAACTTGAATATCTTGCAGATAAGTTTGATAGTGATAAAATTTATAACAGTGACAAACCTTGCCAGTGGCTTTGTTCTAATTGCGGGCATAGTGAAAATAAAAGAACTGCTTGGGATAAATGCCCTCTTTGTGGATATCCACAAGGTTATGTTATTTTACCAGAAGAGTCCGAAGAATAAAATATTTTGTAAAGCACTAATTTAATTTATTAAATTAAAAAACTATGACAACTGTCATAGTCTTTTTTAAAAATCAAACAATTCTACTTTTTTGCAATAGTATCTCTAAAACTATCACCGAATTTAAAAACAGGAACTTCCTTTGCTTCAACAAAAATCTTTTCATTTGTAAGTGGATTTCTTCCTTCTTTCGCAGCCTTAGTTTTTAAAGAAAATGTGCCAAAACCTGCAATTTGAATTTTTTCGCCTGTTTTTAAAACTTCAGCAATCGTTTCTGCCATTGCTTCAAAAGCAATTCCAGCGTCTTTTTGTGTAAATTGTGCTTTGTCTGCAAACGCCTTAATAAATTGTTGTTTATTCATTTAGTTCTCCTTTTTAGATTGGCTAATTACCATCACTATAAATATAACATACTTTTAGTTTTTCACCAAACGATTTTAAACATTCGCTCCAAAAAACCTTAGAACTTCTTTATAACATATTTTTGCAAAACCAACAAAGCGATTTTTCCACCAATCGTTATTCCCCTCATAATTTGAGCCATCTCTAATAATTTCAACTACATATCCAAGAATTTTATCAGTACTTTTAGTGCCTATAAATCTTGCATCAGTTGAATTTGCTCTATTATCTCCCATAAAGAAAATATGATTTTCTGGTACTTGAAAGAAGGTCACCTCCTTTCCGTCAAGTTCATTAACCTTAAATTTTTTACTTGGATAACTTAGAGTATAATAATTATAAAAGTTTCGTTCATACACAATGCCATTTGCATCAGTTATCTGACCTGTATGATATTCATTTGCAGTCCACTCAGTATAACTTCTGATATAATCTTCATATAGAACTTCAACTACACCGCCAGAGTCAGCACGAACTCTCATAAACCTATATTCGCCACCTTCAACTCCCTCAACATCTATCTTAGCAATAGTTATGTAATCTCCCTCTTTGCCAAGAACTCTTTTGATTATTGAGTCGTGTGCAGAAATTCCATCAGACTGAATAATTACAATATCTCCATAATCAACATTTTGTGATAATCTTACATAAACTCCGTCTTGCCACGATTCTTCTCTTCCATTTTGAGTTGTGACTTTTCTAGGATATGGATTTAATGTATTTTGCATACTAGTTCCAAAAATGGTTAGATATGAAAAATTAGAGTAAAATGCTTGATTGCAAATCAGAAGAAACATATAAAAAGCAAACAAAACAATTACAAACTTATAAAAAAGTTTGTTAGATGCTCTATCCTCAATATCTTCTATGAAATTTTTATATTCTCTTTTTCCCAATACTTTATCGCTCCTTAGAAAACTTACATCCACAATAATTTTGTCTATATAAATTGTATTGTTTTGACAACTCAATACTTTTTTTATAGCCATCTTTCTTTTTATAGTTGCCTTCGACAAATTCTATTCCCTCTTCAAACTCAATAAATTTTCCAATACCATTAATACTCTCAGCATTTTTATGAGGCGAAACTGTCAGGGTTGTACCAAAACAATCATATCCCTCTTCTTTAGCTTTTCTTGCGGTACGGAGAAGTCTTAACTTAAAGCATACTGAACATCTCGCCCCGCCTTCTTTCTCATTTTCAAGTCCTTGAACCTTAGAATAAAATTCTTCTGGATTATAACCCTCTTCAACCACCTTTATCCCTACTTGTTGACAATATCTTATTTGTTCGGCAAGTCTATGTTTGTATTCTTCATCAGTATCTATATTCGGATTATAGTAAAATATAGTTAGATCATAATCATTTTTTAATACTTCAATAACCGCTGTACTGCAAGGTCCACAACAACTATGTAAAAGCATTCTTTTCATTATTCTATCGTCCTTAATATCTTTGCAACAGCTTTAACACCTTCATCGTCTCTTATCATATCTCTTAAATCATTTGAATAGTGTTCAACCATAACCATAAAACAGCCTAAACAATCTCCACAATTTACAAAAACTTGAAGTGTACGAATTATAGTATCATTCACCCCTTTAATCACATAAGCAGGAAATTCAAAATCATTAAACTTAAAAGAAAATTGTTTTTCAAGAGTAAAACTGTCTGTCACGTGACTATAATCATCTAAAAGTTTTTGATAACTATCAAAAAATTCATCTGGGTCACGGTGAACTTCAAAGAAAGATATAACCTTTCCACTTTCTGAAAGATAGTTCTCTTTATTTAAAAATCCCTGACCATTAGATAAATTATATTTGTCCTTAGTTAAACTCCAACCTTTAGGTAATTCAAATGACATTTCATTGAGTGATAGTATAATTCTTTTCATATTATAACTGCTCCTAAATTTAGGTATATCACCCTTGAAAAAAAAAGTCAAGTAAACAAACTTAGTTTCGTTTTAGACTTTCTAAACATTTATTTTTATTTCATAGTTTATTTAAATCTATATATTTAAAAACACTTTAAATTTACGACGATCGCCAAGCGTTAGGCTTGTGTTAGAATGTATTGATTGCATACATCATCATATCATTTATGTTAACAGATGTTAAATAATAAACCAAGATTTTCCCCTCTCTTTTATAAGCAACAAGATTTTGGTCTTTTAATTGCTTTAACTGGTGAGAAATAGTCGTTTGATTAATACCAAGAACTGTTGAAATGTCATTTACACACATATTCATCATTGAAAGACAACTTAAAATCTTTATTCTTGTTTGATCTGAAAAGTTTTGAAAAAAGTCGGCAAGTTTATTTATATCCCCCTCTCTTGGAAGTGCCGATAGTATATCTCTCCTATTTCTTTCAGTTAATAATAAATATTTTTCCATTCTTTCACTTCTTTCCATCACACACCCTCCTTTTTAATCATAAGTAATATTGTTAATGTTGATAAAACAACTTATCAATTATCTTACTTAGTTTTATTTTGACAAAAAACAAATGAAAAAACAAAATATAATTTAAAATTATTTTGTAGAAAAAAGATTATAATTGTAGTTTAGGAGGTTTTATGAACAATCAATTTATCTTATTTGCGCTTTTACTTTCTGTAATAAGCAGTACAAATGACACAAATTTAAATACTAATACTAACTTTTTACTTCTAATGTTGCTTGCTTTAAACAATAATGGCTCAAATTTCCCTAATAGTAACTGTTGCAGTCATAACACCTGCCCTGGACAGAGCAATTTCTTTATTTAATACATAAATAGAAAAATAAACCAATTAAGTTATAAAACATTGTTATTTACAACAAAAATCAGTAATACTATTTAAATTAGAGCAAATATTGTTAAAAATCAAAACTTTGCTTACTTTTTCAAAGTAAGTCGTTTGAGGGATTTGGGGAAATCGAAATTCCCCAATCTCTTTTGTAACTCTTCTAGACTAGAAATATTTAGAAAGTTTAATAATTTTTCATTATTTCCATATAATATTAAAAAAAAATAAAAAAACATTAAAAATCGTTTTGCTTTTCTTTTTATTTATGATATTATGGACTTGTAAATAATAAGGCAAACGCTTTTAATTTTATAAAGGAGGGGTAAAAATGAAAAATTTACTTAATGTTGTAGCAAGTTGGTCTGAATATTTCAATGTGTTCCTTGGAATGGATCAGAGTTCTGGCACATATCAAGTCCTTAAACAAGTTTTTGGTATTCTTTCAATTGTTCTTTGGGTTGTTCTTGGTCTTGTTGGTGCAGTTGGTGCTGTTTATGCAATCTATCTTGGTGTTCAACTTGCACGTGCGGAAGATCAAGGAAAAAGAGATGATGCAAAAAAACATTTAATTACTGTTTTCATTGCTATTGGTGTGACTATTGCATTAATTCTTGTATTCAACATCTTCTTACCAATGTTACTAAGTGCATTCATTGATAAAGACAAAGTTGGATTTGACAGTTCTGAAAATCCACCAGTTCAAATGATTCGACCTTTACTTAATTTGTTAGGAGCGTAATAATACTATTTAAAATCACATCATTAAGATGTGATTTTTTGTTACAACAAAAATTTTTACAAAAATTCAAAACTCCCCTAATATTTATTTAATTTATTTAATTTTTTGTTGCATATTGAAATAAAATATGTTAAAATACAAGTATAAAAGGAGGAAGTTATGTTACAAGTTCTTCTAGAAGCCGTATACTGGAGAGGTAATTACGGTTGGTTAAATGATGTATATAATACCCTGCCTATGATTTTATATACTATTCTTGCTGTAGTTGGAGGGGCGGGCTCTGTTTACGCAGTAATTTTAGGCGTAAATCTTGCAAAAAGCGAAAGTGATGAAAAGCGTAGATATGCCGCTTATAGAATAAGAAATACCGTTATTGGTGTTGCTATTTTACTTGTACTTGTTTTATTTATTAATCTTGCACTTCCTGCTATTTTAAGAGCATTTTTAAGATATGGTCCTGATTGGTGCTGGTATTCAGAAAGAGAAACATTGCCTTATGATCCAGAACAAATTCCTAAAAATATATTACAGCCTTTGCTGGCTCTGCTATCATAATTCACCAAATTTAAATATTAAACATATAAAACTTGTGTAAAGGAGAAATCTATGCACAAGTTTTTTTGTAATTATAATCCCCTCACCGGTAAATATGAATTATCACAAATGAGAGGTGGATTTAGAAATAGCATTCTAATTCAAGCAGAAGTTGATTTACTTGATGAAATCAAAAAAAACTTACAACAATTATATGAAAATGTCGTTTTAATCAAAGAGCAAAATAATAATGAAGAATTGCTTTCAAAACTCGATGATATAGAACTTATGATATCAAACTTGTATTATTCTATATTTTCCGCACCATTAGAACTTGTAAATGATAACAATTTAGAAAATGCTACAATAAAAAAATGTATCAATATTATTGATGATCTTATAAGCAAGATAAACATACAAGAACAATCAAGGTTATGTTTTCTTATTAAAAATGCTTTAGTTTCTTTAGAAAACAATTAATAAAAGAAGTTGTAAATGTCTGTTAACCTTTTATCTCTTTTTTACATATTATGTGATTGGAGCAAATTGCTCTTAAAAATGAGGTAAAGATGACTTGCTTTTTTAATAATTATAACAATGATTTTAATAGAAGACGTCCAATTTTTATAACTACAAATTGTAATAGTGGCATCGGTCCAACAGGCCCTGCTGGCCCTGTCGGCGCGACTGGTCCTACTGGTCCTCAAGGTCCAATTGGCCCACAAGGTCCGACTGGACCTACTGGAATTACCGGACCAACAGGTGCGACTGGCGCAACAGGTGCTACAGGTCCAAGTATCACAGGTCCAAATGGAGCAACTGGGGCTACTGGTGCAACTGGTCCAACCGGACCTACTGGGGCGACAGGTTTTAGTATTACAGGACCTACAGGCCCTACTGGTGCGACTGGCGTCACCGGAGCTACAGGTATAACCGGTCCTACAGGTATAACCGGTGCGACTGGGGCAAGTATAACTGGACCAACTGGGGTTACAGGTCCAACGGGTCCTACAGGTCCTACCGGCGCAGATGGAATAGATGGATTAAGTATAACCGGTCCTACAGGTGCTACCGGAGCTACAGGTGTAACTGGTCCTACTGGGGCCACTGGCATCACTGGTCCCACGGGACCTATCGGACCTACAGGTCCTACGGGTGCAGACGGTACAGATGGTCTAAGTATTACAGGTCCAACCGGTGCAACAGGACCTACCGGAGCAACAGGGGCAACAGGACCTACGGGACCTGAAGCAACAATTACCCCTGCTGCAGCAGTTGCTGATGTTGAAGGAACTCCAACACCAGAAGATGTGGCGACTACCGTAAATCAATTACTTGCATCTCTTCGTGCTGCTGGTTTCTTAGCAACTTAAAAAATATTAAAATCAATAAATAAAAAAATACAACTTAGTTGAATTTTTTATAACAATTTAAGAAAAGCCTCTAAAATTAGAGGCTTTTCTAATTATATTAAGTTAAACTTTTTTGATTATTTTACTTTTGTAAAATGTGATTTACAAGGTCTGCTGTTGAATTAGGTTTACAATATTTTTCTGCATTACTACTCATTACTTTTAATATTTCAGGATTAACAAGTACAAGTTCTTCTATAATCTTTGGTGCATTGCTTAATTTCTTCATTGCAATCCCAAGCACCTTATGTGCAAAATAATATTTATTTATTTTTTCATTAATTATAAGTTTTTCTCTAAGAATAAAAGGAATATGTTTATTTAATTGTTCGGTAAGTCCCATTCCCCCTCCACGAGAGAACACAACATCGCCAGCAGAGAAAACCTTATCAAGATATGTACAAAAACCTATATTTTTAATATTAGTTATACCTTTTTTCTCAATTAATTTTTCTATTTTATTATATTCTTTTTCATTTCTTCCACAAATTGCAATTATCTGAATAGGACAAGAGCATTTTAGTAGTTTTCTAATAATTTTATAAGCGGAGCTCAAGCAATTTCCACCACTATACAATACAACAGTAAATTTATCCTTTGCAAGTCCTAGTTCTTCCCTAACAATATCTTTTTCTATTACCTTAGTAAATTTTTCATCTACAGGAAGACCCAAAGCAAGTAATTGGTTTTCTTTAAAACCTTTCTTCTTCATATCATCAATCAAATCTTCGTGAGGAAGAACTGCATAATCTAGATTTGAATTTGTTTCCCAATAAGGGCAAAGACAATAATCAAAGACTATAGTATAAGTTTTTACAGAGGAATTTATAAGCCCCTCTTTTTTTAATTGACCTACAACTGCACCTGCATTGTTATGAGTACAAACTATTGTACCAGGATTATACTCGTTTATCTCTTGAATAATATAATCACGGCAATCTTTAACCACACCTTTCATATATCCTTTAAAAGGTTTTTTTCTCATTCTTTCCCAAACGGCACCATAAAGATGAGGGATATATTTACAAGCCCTTAAAAACATTTTATTTTGTTTTTGAGTTGCTTTATCAGAAAATCCATAAAGTTGGACAATCTTACATCCCTCTCCCCTTAAGTCTAAAGAATTCTTAATGGCTTTAGCAATTTGATTATGCCCCTCTCCACAAGTCATTGAAATTATTAATGTCTTCATTTTATTTATTCCTCTTTGGCCTACCTACTAACCAATTTTTTTCATTTTGTGTATTATTTAAAAGTTCCTTTCCAAGATATCTTTCATCATCTCCAAAAGGATAAAAATCAAGTAATGTTTGAATGTTCTTATCAGAATTTATAAGTAAATTAATTTTATTAAAACATTTTCTTACAAGTTTTTCAACATTTTCATCTTTACCTAAAAAGAACAAATTACTTCTATATTGACTAATTACTATATTATTTATCTCTTTTTTATCAAAAAAATCCTTGAAAGAATCAAATATATTTTCTATTATCTTTTCTGAATTTACATCATCATTTGCAAAACTTTCCCATAGCTTTAAGTATTTATCGCCCTCTTCTTTCTGATCAAACATTCTATTATAATTTGCCTTTGTTATATAATTTTCAATTAGCATATCATCTATCACGTGATTTGCTAAAAATAAATCAATTTTTTCAGGAAGGTCTTCTATGGCATCAGAAAAGTCTTTACAAATTCCAACAATTTTAGCATTAGGCAATATTTGTTTATATTTATTTACAACATATTCGATAACATTTGAATTTGCATCAATTATATATAAAATGCCTTTAAAATTCATTCTTTCAAGAGCATAAGCAATTTTATATTTAAAGCCAGGTGCAAGTTCCACGACACAGTTTATATTAGACTTTTTTTCTATTAATTTATAAAATAATTGTCCAATATACCATTCCCATTCATCATCTACTTCAATCTTTTCAATATCCATTTTTATCCTATAATTATTTCTTCTTAAACGATTTCAATTTAAATATTTTTAAACTTAATAAGTCGCCCTTGTATAAAAGTAAAATCTACGCTTGTAGCGTAGATTTATTTGTAAATTGAAATTATAACTCAGTTTCAGGATCATCTTTAGCAACTTCAATCATCTTATTTACAAATCCAGAATTTCCAAATAATTTACTGATTGTTGATACAACTGTTGGATCTAATTTAGAAATTTCTTTAGTTGCCTCGTTTTGAACTCTTGCAAGAGTCTCTCTAGCTTCTTTAAGTTCTGACTCTTTTTTATCAACAGTTTTAGCTGCATCGCTTACCTTTTGAAGCAAAGCAATAACTTTTTCAAGTGCAGTATCTGTTCTACTAGATGAAGAATAAGAACTTGAACTGCCTTTTCCACTATAAGCGCCACCAACATAACTTCCCATAAATAACCTCCATTTCTTTGATTTTAATATATCACAATAAGCTTATTATGTCAATACATTTTAATATAATTCACTAAATTCCACCCAATTACCATTTATCTTAAATTTTACTTGCATTTCTTCAATATCCATAGGTTTTTCGCTATAAATTTTTTCACTTACAAGATAATCGTTTTCGTAACTTAAAAAGTACTCATTTTCATCTATTAAAACCTTTGCAAATTCCACATCAAATTTTTCAAATGGTTTTAGTACCAATCTTACACCATCACAAGAATATTTAAAATAATATAAAAACTCTTTACATATTTTTAAGCCCAAATTACACTCTCTCAAATCAGAAAAATTATAATTTCGCATATTAGCTTCTATAAGCATTTCTGATATATTGTTAATGTCCTCGTTAGTATATTTTCCTCTTTCATAAATTTCATATATTTTATGAAAGATAAAAGTGTTATTATATAAACTTTCACGATTAAAATTAATTATATAACATTTAAAAATAGCCTTTAATAATTCATCTTCACTTAGTTTTGAATATAGACTTTCAAGCAAGTTAACAATATCCATCGTTTCTTTAATTGCATTTTGCGTAAGTTGTGAATCGTCACGGACAATAATATCTGCAAAATTTTCCTCTACTATTTCTTTAACAGCCCCCACTTTTTCATATTGAATATTTTTTGAAGAGTTTATGAGTAATTTCAAAGCAAGAAAAATGTCATTTTCTCCATTCCTTTTAAGTAAATACTTTTGAAACAACCTCGAAAAGTCATATATGAATGTGTTTTGGACATTATCTTCATTAACATTTAAATCAATATAATTAGGTAAGAATTGACGAGATAGGAAGTTAAACTTATCAAATAATATATCTATCTCATTTTTTAATTCTTTATAATGACGATTATATTCAAGCCCTAGGATATCACAAAATCTTATCTTTAAATTTTCTTCATATGCTTTATCAATAAGATTGTATGCCATATCTCTATCAAAAACACACCCTCTTTCCTCGCTATACTTTATTACTATATCCATAAGTTTCTTTTGACCTAAAACTTCATAGCCAAAATAACTTGCTTTATATTTGTTAGTATTAGAAAACTGAGGATGTCTACCTTGAACAAAACAGCAGGTATCAAAATCTATCATATTACAATCTACTGATAAGTTCCCTGCTGACCAAGAACCGTGTAAAAATCTATCTATAAATTTATTTGCTTCCATTTTACCGAGATTTTCACATAATAAAACAATATCTTTTTCAGAGAACATCTTTTCATCAGCCATTTTATTGCTTATTCTATATAATTCATTATTAGGTGCATATCGAATTTCAAGTGCTTCTCTTAAACTAAAATATTCATCTATAATTTCATCATCGCCATTTTGAAATTGTTGACGAAACTCATAATACCTACCCTTATCAAAAACCGCCAGCATCTGAAAATTTGAAATGGCAAAATCTTTTGCGATTACATTTGATAAAACCGCCTCTTTTAAGGCTGCAGGAAGGCAAGCTTTGCCATCACTATAATATTTGTCAGAAGATGTAGCAAGCAAAGTTTTATCACCTTTAAAATTAAAATTATCATAGTAAAAGAATGCTCTGCCCGAGCCCTTGTTGCCAGACAGCGCAATCCCACTTTCATCATATTGTCTATCTGCATAACCATTACCAACTTTTTCACCGTTTGAGTAATCTTCTTCAATTGTAAGGGAAAACATTTCTTCAAGTTTCTGTTTTGATGAACTAGAATATTCTTCCTTAAAAATCTTTTTATATAACTCTTTATTGACATAAACAAGGCTATACTTTTGTTTTGCCTTATAAACATTATGCTCAACCAAATTATTTTTGCTTATTTTATTCATAATGCCAGGAGAATCATTTTTCATATATTTTACCTTTAATTATTTTAATAGTTTATTTTTTTCACAATATTTAATACAAAATTCACAAGCCATACAAGGCGTTTCAACAAATTTTTCTTTTAAGACTTTTTCTGGAATTACCTCTCTAAACATCCCCGTACCATACTTTTTAATAAATGCAACATATTTATTTGAATTATATTTTTCAAGTACACTTTCAATTCCCTCCTTAAACAAGTTGCCAAGATAAACACAAGAATGAGTATTAAAAATTTCACAAGGATAACAATCACCATTAACCTGCATAAATATTTTTGGACTTACAAATTTACCAAGTTCTTCACTGAAAGTGTTGTCACAATAACCAATTTCATCATAAACACTTTCTGCTATAACATTTAATTTTTCACCTTGTCCTTCAACATAGTTTTTATATTGTGAAATTGTTATGTAAACACGATTTTTTGGAAATTCTCCAAACTTTTCTTTATAAATATTGTAAAGCATTTCAAGTTTAGGTTCTAGTTTTTCGCTCCAAGTATAAATTAAGCCAATATGAAGTTGATTTATTGAGTAATTTCTTGAAACATATTCAATAATGTTACAAACATATTCAAGCGGAACGCTTTGTTCACCAATAGAAAGTTGTATTGCTGGAACAACAAATCGATTATCAAAAAGTCCTGCGTCTTCCATTTTATTAAAATACCACTCAACCTTTTCACCCCAAAAACCATTAGAAATAAGTTTAATGACATCCAATTTCCCTCTGCATTTCTTCATAAACCTGCACATATTTTCAAACTCTAAAAATGGTTCACCACCAGTAATTGCATAGGATATTATACCAGCCTTTTCAAGTTCATCGCTAATAGTGTCAAGTTCATCTATGCTAAGTCTTGGTTTATCAGTTTTACTATTAGCACTCATTCCACAATGTTCACAATGACAATTACATCTATTAGTAATTTCGAATGTAAACTGAATAGGTTTTATTTTGTATTTTTCACAAAGTTTTCCAGTTCGCTCTAGTTTTAACTTTTCAAAAAAATCATTAGATATAGCACTATATTTCCCGCCAACTAAATTATCATTTTCAATAGATAAAAAATCCTTAACAATCTCTTCATTATCTTTCATCTTACTCATCTGTACCTCTTTTAAAAAGAATTTTATTCGTTATTTATTTTAACAAATTTCATAAAAAAAGTCATTACTTTTTTAATTTTTTTTATTTTTGTTTTATTAATAAAATAAGAAAACCCTATCAAAATTGATAGAGCTTTTCTAACTAAACATTTTCTGACCAGGTTTTCAGTTCTTCGCTACTTACACTAGTTCTAAATCTTCTGCCTTCTTTCAAAGTTGCACCCTTGCAAGAGCCTCTTAAATACTCATTAGTCCTTCCCATATCAGAACCGCCAGAAGTTGCAAATGGAATGATTGTTTTTCCAGTTAAATCATATTCTTCAAGAAAAGTATTTATAATAGTTGGAGCAATATACCACCAAATTGGGAAACCTAAATATATAACATCATACTGAGATATATTCACTACTTCTGTTGCAACTGCTGGGCGAGAAGACTTATCACTCATTTCCATAGAAGAACGGCTCTTTTTATTTGTCCAATCAAGATCTTCATCTGTGTATGGCTCTTTAGGTATAATCTCAAATAAATCTCCATTGACTACATCAGCAAGTTTCTTTGCGACCTTTTCAGTCACTCCGCTTGCACTAAAATACGCTACTAATTTTTTCATAACAACTCCTTTTTGTTATTTTTTTCATTTTTAACGGTTTTTATGGATTTTCTATCATTTTTAACTAATTTTGTTTGAATTTTCTTTCAATTAGAAAAATGAAGTTTAAATTTTTCAAGTTCATTTTATATTCTATTATCATCATTATACTCAAATGCTTGAGATAAATTATAGATAAATTGATAAATATAAACCCTATCATCAATATATTTAAATTCAAACAATTCAGGATAAAAT
>CARXKP010000007.1:24377-39580 GCA_949096025.1 uncultured Eubacteriales bacterium | reverse complement strand
TGAATTTTACCGTAAAAAGTGCTATAAATAAGGACAGGAGTAAAAAATGGACATTTTTAATAAAATATATAAACCAAGTTCGCCACATATATATGATGTAGCAAAAGAAAAAGGAATATATCCTTATTTTCATCAGTTAAATTCAAGACAAGATACGGTTGTTAATATGGAAGGGCATAAGACTATAATGCTTGGTTCTAATAACTATTTAGGACTTACCAATCATCCAAAGGTTATAGAAGCAGGACTTTGGGCTTTAGAAAATTACGGTAGTGGTTGCTCAGGTTCAAGATTTTTAAATGGTACACTTGACTTACATACAAAACTTGAAAATAATCTTGCTGACTTTTTACAAAAAGAAGCAGTTATGACTTTTAGTACTGGGTTCCAAAGTAATCTCGGTATTATTAGTGCTATAGTCGGTAGAAATGATTATGTTGTTTGCGATAAGGAAAATCACGCAAGTATCTATGATGGGTGTAAACTAAGTTATGGTAAAATGCTTAGATATAATCATAGCGATATGGAGGATCTTGAACGCAAACTTGCTTCAATTCCAAAAGAAAACGGTATACTTATTGTGACTGACGGTGTATTCAGTATGGGTGGAGATATTGCAAATCTTCCTGTAATTTGTGATCTTGCAAAAAAATATGGTGCAAGAGTTATGGTTGATGATGCACACGGTCTTGGTGTAATTGGAAAGCACGGTAGAGGTACTGCAGAATATTTTGGACTTGAAAATGAAGTTGATATTTATATGGGTACATTCTCTAAATCTCTTGCCTCACTCGGTGGATATATGGCAGCAAATAAAGATGTTATTGAATATGTTAAGCATACATCTAGACCTTATATTTTTAGTGCAAGCATAACTCCAGCAAGTGTATGTTGTGCTAATGCAGCACTTGAAATATTAAAGGCAGAGCCACAGAGAGTTAAGGCTCTTCAAGATGTTAGTGATTATATGAGAGAGTGTTTAAGGACAAAAGGTGTTGCTTTTAGAGAAAGTACGACTCCTATTATTCCTATTTATACATATCAAGATGAAAAAACTTTCATTGCTTGCAAATTGCTTCTTGAACGAGGAGTATATGTAAATCCTGTTGTTTCTCCAGCAACTCCAGTTGGGCAGAGTTTATTGAGGACAAGTTATACTGCAACTCATACTAAGGAAATGATTGATGAGGCAAGCGATAAAATTAAAGAAGTTTTGGATTTACTAAATAATATATAAAATCAAAGAGGTAAATACTACCTCTTTTTTTGTGTTATTGACACTAGTTTTTAAGTATGTTATAATTATAAAAAGTGAGGTCAATATGAGAATGACTCCTGAAAGGGAAGAAAAAGTTCGACAGGTAGAACGATTTTTAAAAGAAAAAATCGAACCTATTTTACAGCAAGATGAAAAAGCAAATGAATTGTTACACGCAAAAGAGTTATATCTTTCTGCATTCAATTATGGTTGGCCTTTTTATTTTACGAGAGAAAAAGCTGAAGTATTTGCAATGAAACATAGGGGACTGAGATATAATGGCAGGCAATTTACTAGCCGTTTATTTCGCAAGGAAACATTACCACAAGAAAAGGTTGCACTTGAAAATTATTACTATGTAGAAGATTGTAAAATAAAACTTGAACAGATTGAAAAAAGGATAGGAGTAATTAAGAAAAAACTTGGCAGTACTTTGCTAAGCGTGAAAAGTATTGAAAAACTTGAAGATGAACTTTTAAGTTTAAAGGAAAAATATAGTAAATACAAGAAAGTTGTTGATGATGATGCTGAAATAGAAAGGCATATTGAGGAAAATGTTAACTATTTAGGCGAAAGTTTCTTTAATCTTTATCGCGAGCAAGCAAAAGCCTTGCGAAGAGTTTTAAAAGAAAATAATACTTCTCCTGAAATTTCATATTTAATTGATGATGTTTTAGATAAATATAAAACTGCAGAGGAAGAGGTGACATTATATAAAAGTGCAATGTATTCAGTTAAGCAAGAGGTAAACTTTTTGATTGAAAACAAAATCCCTAGACAGCAGATAAAACAAATTTTAATAAATCCTGAAAATAAAGGGGGAGAAGATCAGGAAAATATTGAAGAGAATATAGAGAATGAATAAAAATCGCAATACTTGCAATTTTTTTTGTAATTATAGTTTAGATACTAGAAGTTTATTTAAAAAGATTAAATTATTTTTTTTATAGTATTGTTTTTTAAGATATTGTATGTTAAACTATTGTTAAAGAAATTATAGATGTAAAACTTGCAAAAGATAAACAAATAATTTTGTTAAATAACAGGAGATGATATGGAAAATAATAACAATTCTATCAACTTAAAAGGACTTGTTAAAGACCGCGAAAGAATCTTTAAAGAAATTGCTAGAAGTCCAAGGGATTTAACAACTTTGAAGGCTTATGCTGTTAAAAAGAAGATTGTTGAAAGCGGTGGTAAATTTGATAAGGCTATTGCTATGCTTAAGGCAAGTGGTAGAATAATTGTGAAGCCAGGTTCTGTTATTGTAAATCCAAATGAAATTAAACAAGGTATTTTTGTTGCTAAAGGTAAAAATGGTTATATTCAACTTGATGGTGATAATAGACAATTTTCAATATCAAGTGATGATAGTTTAGGGTTTAAATCTAATGAAAGGGTGAATATTAGTTTTACGGATGATGAAGTTTTTAGACGACCTTTTATTATATCTGCCCTTGAAGGAGAAGGGGATAATAATGAATTTCTTCCAAAACTTGAAAAGGATTGTGTGCTTGGCAGGGTCATCAAAATAAGCCACGACCAACTTGCTTTTATTCCAAATGATAGACGTTTTACAAAGCCCATTACCATTTTAAATCCTAAAAATACTTTAAGTAAGTATCAAGATAAAATTTGCGTGATGAAAGTTACTGACGAAGAGAAACTTGGTTTTCCTGCCGCTGGAATTATCACTGAAATAAAAGGCGATGCGGGAAATCCTATTCACGAATATGAGGCTATTGCCGAGTCGCACGGTGCAAATATGTCTTGGAGCGATGAAGTTGTTCAGGCGGAAATTGATAAATTACCAACAGAAGTTGATTTGAGCGGATTTACTTTAGTTGATGAGGCTGGGAAGGTTATACAAAATGGTGATGAGAAAATTGTTGACTTAAGAGAACTTGCCTTTACGACTGTTGACCCAGCAACTTGTAAGGATATGGACGATGCAATTTATTCTACTGTCGATAATGATGGAAACCTTGTTGTTTATACTGCTGTTGCAAATGTTACTAAATATGTTGATCTTGAAAGTGAAATAGGCAAAAGATATTTGAATGCTGGTTTTACAACTTATGCGCCAAATAGAGCCTATAACATTTTACCACCTGAACTTTCAACTGGAATATGCTCATTAAATCCAAATGTTGATAGGCTTGCTCTTGTAATTAAAAATGTTATCAATAAAGAAACAGGACTTCCAATATCTACGACTGTTATGGATGCAGTAATCAATAGTAAAGAAAAATATAGTTACGAACAGGCTCAAGCGATAACTGATAAAAATAAACATATATCTAATTCTCAACTTGAAGAAAGAGCAAAGAATGGAACGTTATCAAAAGATGAGCAAGTTGTGCTTAACGCAAGAGTAGCTGATGTTCTATGGAAAGGCTTTAATCAAAGAAATATGATTAATTTTGAAACAAAAGATGAATATGATGTTATTTTCAATGATGATTTAAGCGAAATAGTTGATATACAGCCACAGGAAAATTGTGCCTATCATAAGGTAATTGAGGCATTTATGCTTACAGCGAATGAGTCTGCGGCAAGGTTTGCAAAACAACACAACCTGCCAAATGTATATAGAGTTCACCAATCGCCTAATGAAGAAAAACTTGCTCAAGCTTATGAATTTTTCAGATTCCTAGATATTCCTTTTGATGGAGATTTGTCGCCAGTTGGTGTTGCAAAACTTTCTGATATGGTTAAGGGAACAAACAAAGAAAAAACTGTAAACAACTTTTTGATTCGTATGCAAAGCAAAGCAAAATATTCAAGTTCAACTAGTCCAAATAGTGCGGATTTTGTAAGAAAGGTTGTGAGTGGATATACTCAAAAGGCAATGTCCACATCAAATAAAGGTTTAAACCAAAATGCTCAAAATGCTACTGATAATATAAGTCACTTTGCTCTTCAAAGCAAGGCTTATTCTCACACAACTTCTCCTATTAGAAGAATTAGTGATTATGTTACTCACAAGAATATCTTGGCATTTTTAAAAGGAAAAGAACTTTTAAATGAAGTTACAGTTTCTAGCATTGCTAATTGGGCAAATGCAATGCAAGATGAAAATAAATTGGCTGAAAGAGAATTTGTTGAGGTGAGTTCTGCAATATATTGTGAAAACCATATTGGCGAAACTATGAAAGGTTGTATTAGTGCATTTAAACTTATGAATGAATTTGAAGGAGCCTCTAAAGGTGTAGATAATCTAGCGGTGGTTGTTGAAAATGAAGAAAAAGGAATACGCGTTCTCATACCAGCAAAGGAATTTCTTCCAAAGGGAGTGAGCAATGTAGGTTTTTCTAAATTTGGTTGTGCCATTGTGAGTAAATCTACAGGAAAACCTATTATAAAACTTTGTGAAGAAGTTGAATTTATAATTAGCAGTGCAGATAGACTTACAAGAGTGGTTACTGCAACTACAGATTTAGAGAGAAAAATTTCTAATGAGAAATCGGGTTCTGTTAAACAAACTGATGAAAATAACCATAGTGAAATTTGATAGAATGTTTTAAAAATTATGAAAATTAAATAAAAAACTAAGAAAAATGGTCATTTTTGACCATTTTTTGTATTTTTAATCAAAATTATTGTCAAAAGTCGTAAAATATAGATTATGTTTTATTTATTTTGACAACTAAGAGAAATATGATTTACTTATAAATTTTTTAATACTTTATTCCTTTTATTTGACAAAACTAGGGTAATTATTTAAAATGAAAATGATGTGAAAATTAGATTTTTACACAAGGAGAAAATGTGAGTAAATTATATTTTAAATATGGTGCAATGGGAAGTTCAAAGACCGCTCAGGCACTTATGTGTAGGTTCAATTATTTGCAAAAAGGGTTTGATGTTTTTTTGTTTAAACCTCAAGCAGATAACAGATGTGTTGAGGGTGGAATACCTTTAGTTAGCAGTAGAATTGGTTTAAAAAGCGAATGTATTGAATTTTCAAAAGATGACAGTTTTTTACAACTTGCTAAAAACTATGGTATCATCAAGCCTGCCTCGGTTATAATAATTGATGAAGCACAGTTTATGACAAGACAGCAGGTTAATGAAATTAAAGAGATTTCTCAAAATTTGCCGGTGTTATGCTATGGGCTTCTTACTAATTTTAAAACAGAACTTTTTGAAGGAAGTAAAAGACTTGTTGAAATTGCAGACTCAATAACAGAAATTAAATCTGTTTGTAAATGCGGAAAAAAAGCAACAGTAAACGCAAGAATTATCAATGGGAAAATTGCCGATGATGGTGAAGAACAGTTTATTGGCGGTGATGAAAGTTATGAAGGAATGTGTTATTCCTGCTTTATAAAAAGAAAAAAACAAGAAAAAGAAAATTAAAATAAAGGGAGATAATTATGTATAAAACATTTTTAGAAAAAGAATATATTGAAAAACTTGATAAGTATTTTCGTGCCTGCAATTATTTGTCTGTAGCACAATTATATTTACTTGATAACCCACTTTTAAAGGAACCCTTAAAGCCAGAACACGTAAAAAAGAAGATTGTTGGTCATTGGGGGACAGTTCCTGGACAAAACTTTGTTTATGCTCATCTTGATAGAGTAATAAATAAGTATGATCTTAATATGCTTTTGATATCAGGACCTGGACACGGTGGAAACTTTTTCCTATCAAACTCCTATTTGGAAGGCGTTTATAGTGAGGTTTATCCTCAGTGTAGTCAAGATAAAACAGGTATGATAAAATTTTGCAAACAATTTTCTTTCCCTTGTGGTGTTTCTTCTCACGTTGCACCAGAAACTCCAGGTTCAATTCACGAGGGCGGAGAACTTGGTTATTCATTATTGCACGGCTTTGGTGCAGTGCTAGATAATAAAGATTTGATTGCTACAGTTGTTGTGGGTGATGGCGAGGCTGAAACAGGGCCTCTTGCAACCTCTTGGCATTCAAATAAATTTTTAAATCCAAGAACAGATGGTGCTGTTCTTCCTGTTTTACATTTAAATGGCTACAAAATTTCAAATCCAACTGTACTTTCAAGAATAAGCGAAGATGAACTTAGAAAATTTTTACAAGGTTGTGGCTGGGAACCTTATTTTGTAGAGGGAAGTAAGCCAATGGAAATGCATTTAAAAATGGCAAATGCTATGGATGAATGTATAACAAAAATAAAAGATATTCAAAAGAGATTTAGAGAGGGTAATGGCGGAGAAAGACCAATTTGGCCAATGATTGTATTAAGAGCGCCAAAAGGTTGGACTGGTCCAAAAGAAGTTGATGGAAAACAGATAGAAGGCTCATTTAGAGCGCATCAAGTTCCTATTCCTATGACAAGGGCAGAACATCTTGATATGCTGGAAACTTGGCTTAAAAGTTATCATCCAGAGGAACTTTTTGATGACAACTATAGATTAAAAGAAGAAATTGCTGAAATTTTACCTAAAGGTGATAAAAGAATTTCTGCTTGTCCACAAACAAATTGTGGAGCAAGTAAACTTAATCTTCCTTCTTTAAAGGATTTCGCAGTAGAGATAGAAGGACACGGAAAAGTTAAAAAGCAGGATATGCTTGAACTTGGTAGTTATATACGAGAGGTGTTTAAACTCAATAGAGAAAATAAAAATTATCGTATCTTTAGTCCAGATGAGGCAATGTCAAACAGACTTTATAATGTTTTTGATGAAGAAAAGCGTGATTTTAATGCAGAAATCATTGAAAATGATGAATTTTTATCAAACGATGGTAGAATAATGGATAGTTATCTAAGTGAGCACGCTTGTGAAGGTTGGCTTGAAGGATATTTGTTAACTGGTAGGCACGGAATGTTTGCAAGTTATGAAGCATTCATTAGAGTTGTTGATTCTATGGTTTCCCAGCACGCAAAATGGTTGAAAGTAACAAGAGAACTTCCTTGGAGAAAGCCTATATCATCATTAAACCTTATTTTAACTTCAAATGTTTGGCAACAAGACCACAATGGTTATACTCATCAAGAGCCTGGATTTTTAGACCACGTTGCAAATAAAAAGTCTGAAATAGCAAGAATTTATCTTCCACCAGATGCAAACTGCCTAATTTCTTGCTACGATCACTGCCAAGCAAGTTTAAATTATGTCAATGTGATTGTAGCTTCAAAACATCCAAGTTGGCAATGGCTTAATATGGATGAGGCAATTGAACATTGCACTAAAGGTTTAGGAGAATGGAAGTGGGCTAGTACTTGTGGAGATGAAAAACCAGACATTGTTCTTGCTTCTGCTGGAGATACTCCAACACTTGAAGCATTAGCAACAATAACACTTATCAAGAAATATTTACCTAAGGTTAAAGTAAAATTTATCAATGTTGTTGATGTGATGAAACTTGAGTCAAACCAGTTACATCCACACGGTCTTACAGACAACGAATTTGATGAACTTTTTACTATAGATAGGCCTGTATTATTCAATTTCCACGGTTATCATAAATTTATTCACGAGCTTACTATTACTCGTCATAACAAGAATATTATTGTTCACGGTTATAAAGAGGAAGGTACAATTACAACTGCTTTTGATATGCGTGTACAAAACGAAATTGATAGATATCATTTACTTCTTGAGGTTATAGAATTATTAGGGCTTGATGAAAAAGAACTTGTAAAAGAACTAAATGACAAACTTTCATTCCACAAAAAATATATTGCCGAGTATGGTACAGATATGCCAGAGATAGAAAATTGGAAATGGAATTAGGTTCTTTTAAAACCGCTATTGACTTACTCTATAGAATATGATATAATAAATAGAGTAAAAGGGGATAAAAATGAAAAAAAGTGAATTTTTAAATAAAACAAAAGAAGAACTTGAAGAAGTCTTAAAAGAACTAGAAAAAATGGCAGATTTCTATGATGAAGACGATGAAAATATTCAAATGATTAAATTATTTCTTACTAATGAAGCAATTTTAAAATCAGCAGCAAAAGATAAGGAAGGAAGAGAACAACTCCTCGTTTTAGCTGAAACCACTAAAGGAATGGTTGGTGTATTAAAGAAAGTTGAAGAGGATGAGATTGAAGACGATTTTGATGAATCAGATTTTTTAAGAGTTACACTTGAATCTGCGTTAAAGGGTAAAGAAAGAGCAAAGGAACTCGAAAAGGATTTTGAAGATGATATTCAAGAAGAAATCTCAGAAGAAGATGTTTTGAAGTCTGTTCTTGATGATCTTTCAGGTAGTTTAGGAATTGATCGTGACGAACTTGAAGATATGGTTCAAGAAGAAATTGCTCAAGCAACACTTGAAAATCAACTTAAGGCGGCACTCTTTGGATCTATTGATGATGAGGATGATAAAGATTTAAATTAATTGAAATTCAAAAAAAGTGGGTTTTTGCCCACTTTTTTTGCGTTTTTTAATGTAAAAAATATAAATTATCTGAAATTAATCTAGTTTATTATAAATCATTTCTGCTACTTTAACTCCGTCTTGAGCACTGGTTATTATTCCGCCTGCATATCCTGCACCTTCTCCGATTGGATAAATTCCTTTAATGTTACTTTCATAATTTTCATCTCTAACAATAGTTAGTGGACAACTGCTCCTTGATTCAATGGCAATTAAGAGATTGTTGTCTTTTGCAAATCCGCTCAGTTTGTTATTAAGTAGAGGCAGTGCCTCTTTTAAACTTTTTGTAATATAATCTGGTAAGCATTTAGAAATATCAGTCAATTTAATGCTTGGACGGTATGTTGTTTCTATTCCGTTATCGGTACTAGAATTTCCTAAAAAAGAACATACTTTTTGTGCAGGAGCAACAAAGTTCCCGCCTCCAATTTTGTAGGCAAGTTTTTCATATTTTGCCTGATAATAAATTCCTGCAAGAGGGTGATTAGACCCAAAGTCCTCAGGCGTTACATTTACAAGTAAAGCAGAGTTTGCATTATCGCCATTTCTAGCAAAGTTACTCATACCATTTGTTACTATCTCCTCATCGTTAGAGGAGGATGCGACAACATATCCTCCAGGACACATACAAAATGTAAAAACATTTCTTCCATTTGGGAGATGAACAACCAGTTTATAATCTGCAGGGGGAAGTCTTTTATCATAATCTTTGCCATATTGTCCATCATTAATTTCATTTTGTGATTGTTCAATTCTTACGCCCATAGCAAAAGGCTTTTGCTTAATGTTTAAATTTTTACTGTATAACATTTCAAAAGAATCTCTTGCACTATGTCCTAGGCAAAGTAAAAGGTGATTTGTCTGTAAATATTCTTCGCTATCATTTAAAAGATTTTTAATAGTTATTCCAGTTAATTTATCGTTTTTTATTGAAATATCTATCATTTTATGCGAAAAAAATACATTTCCACCTAAATTAATTATTTCTTGTCTAATATTTTTGACAATCTTTCTTAAATTGTCACTGCCAATATGCGGTTTAGAAAGATAAGTGATTTCCTTTGGAGCACCAAAGTTATATAGTTCATTTATTACTTTTTTAGTATAGGTATTACTAATATTACTATTTAGTTTTCCGTCACTAAATGTGCCTGCCCCGCCTTCACCAAATTGAACATTGCTATATTTATTAAGTTTTCCTTTATTCCAAAATTCTTCAACGTCTTTTTGGCGCTCTTCAACACATTTCCCTTGTTCAATTATTATAGGTTTAAGTCCCATTCGTGCAAGGGTAAGTCCAGCAAAAATCCCACTAGGTCCAAATCCAACAACAATAGGTGAAAAATTTGTTTTTTTGGGGGAATACTCAAGACCTCTTTTGTCAATTTCATATTTTAAACTTTTATATTTATCTTCAAGTTTTTCATTAAGTGAAAGGGCAATATTAGCATTATACTTAATATCGTTTTTTCTCCTTGCGTCAAGCGATAATTTAATAATTTCATAAAAAACGATGCTTTTTGATGAAATTTTGAGTCTTTTGGCACATTTTTCTTTAATTTCATCTTCCGTATATCCGACAGATAAATTTACACCATCAATTTTTATCATAATGAAACTCCCACAATATAACCGCTTGTCCAAGCCCATTGAAGATTATATCCGCCACATATGCCATCTACATCGCATACTTCTCCGCAAAAAAATAAATCCTTTTGTTTTTTGCTTTCTAAATTTTCTGTAAGTTCGGTAAGCAAAACTCCGCCACTAAAAATTTGATTGTTATTGTAATGAGATTTAACTTTAAAAGTAAAACTCTTAATCATTTTTACCAGTTGTTTTATTTCTTCTGTTTTTAATTGTGTTGTATTTCTATTTTCATCAATTTTGCATTTATTTAAAATTTCATAGGCAACTGCTGGTACAAATATTCCATCAAACATTTTATTGATTGAAAGATTTAATTTTTTTCTATCTTTAATCAATGCAATAAGTTCCTCTTCCGAATAATTAGGTAATAGGTCTATAATAAGTTCTCCATTAAAATCATTTTTTCTAGAAAAATATGAAGAAATATTGAACGCGACTATTCCGCTAATTCCACTGTCTTTAAAAAGAATCTCACCTTTATCATAAACTGGGCTAGTTTTTATTCTAATGTTAACAGGGGATAATCGGATACCTTCTAGATTTTTAGTAGTATTAGTTTTAAGGGCTACTAAACTTTCCGTAAAGGGTTTTGTTGTTATATTAAATTTAGATGTAATTTGTTGAGCCGTATTACCACCTGTCGCGATAACTAATTGTTTTGATGAAAATTCTCCAGAACTTGTTTTTACATAATAGCATTTGTTTCTATATTCAACGTTTTCAAAAGTGTTATTCAGAGATAATGTAATATTGCTGTATTTGGATAATGTGTTGTTTATAATATCTACAGCGCTTTTTGCGCTATTAGAAATAGGATAGACTCTTCCCTCATCATCAGCATAACAAATAAGTCCCATATTTTTAAAATATGAAATAGCATCATTTGAAGAAAAAACGGAAAAGTATTTATCAATGTTCTGATTATAAAAATTTATGGAAGGAAAAATTTTGGTGTTTGTAATATTACATCTTCCATTTCCAGTTACCATTAATTTTTTTCCTGCAGTAGATTGTTTGTCTATTAGAAGTATGTTTTTACCTTTTTTTGCGTCTTCTATGGCACATATACATCCAGATGCACCACTACCAATAATTATAACATTATATTCTTTCATAAAATAATAATAACATAATTTTGCCTGAATTAAAATTAAAAATATAAAAATGTTAAAATATTTGTAAATAAAGAGGGTAGAAAGGTGAAAATTTATACAAAAACACTGATTTTATGAGTTGATATAAAAAATCACCAGATTTTCTGGTGATTTTTTAATTTTTATTCAGCAGCATTTTCATCATCTTCTTCAGTGTTATGTTCTTCTTCAGTATGAGTAGATTTTTCTTTTACAAGAGCATCATATTTTTCTGCTGCTGCCATATTATAAGCTGCTGCCATATCTGCATTTTTAGATAATGGAGGGCGTTTAAGAAGCATCATATCAGTTGACATTTTGATAAGTCCGTGAGTTACTTCTGCTTCAAATAAATCATTTCTAAGTTCATTCATTTTTGTAATGCCCTTAGGGCTAACTAACGCAACATCATTTGTAAGTAGTACAGCAAATGGATTTTCTTCTTTATTGAAACTTGCATCGTCAATACCATTACCAAGAGTCTTATTTTCTTTATCGTCGTGAAGATAATGAATTGTAACACCATCTTTTACGACTACTATATGTGAATAGCTACCAACTGTATCAAGTACGTGTGTTCCTTCTTTAAGTTTTTTATCATCTTTTGGAGGAGTAACAGGCGGTCTTGTTACGCCATCTCTTCTATCAGTAAGAAGTTTAGTATATTCATCAATTTCTTCTTGTTTTCTGCCTGATGCTTCTGCATTCTTAATCATTTCAGCGACAACTTCAGGTGTAAACAATTCTTTACCAAGAACTTCTGCATTATATTTTCCATTCTTACTCATTCTTGCAACATCTTTGAATAGAAGTTCAGCGAATGGATTTGCTGTTTCATTAAAATTCTTCTCTTCTACACCATTTCCAAGATAATTATTTGTCTTAGTGTCGAATAGATAGTGTTTTGCTACTCCATCTTTTGTAACTATTCTGTGTACATATCTGCCTAGAGCCTCTTTTCCTTCAACTGTTGCATCTTTTTCTACAGAATTTGAATTTGAACTAGCTTTTTCTTCTATAGGTTTAGGAATAAGTTGTTTTTCAGGGTTATCTGTAAATTTCTTTGAAACAGCTTTTGTATAGAGTGAAAGTCTTTCAACTGATTCTTTAGTAGGTTCAGTTTTCAATGTTAACTCTAAGTTTCTAGAAATTAAAGCTCTAGTTACTTCATCTGTAAAAACTTCATTTCTTAGTTGTTCAATTTTTCCTAATGCAGAATCACTTGTTCCACCAAGAGCACTAAAAATAAGTTCTGCAAAACCATTGTTTTCGTTATTGAAACTTTGGTCATCAATACCATTACCAATAACAGCTTTATTTATGCTGTCATATAAATAATGAGTTTTGTGCCCGTCTTTTTCAACTATTCTATGTGCATATCCTGCAAGAATTTCAGTATCATTTACTCCAGGTTCAAGTTCTTCTTCCTCTTCAAGTTCTTCTTCCTCACCATTGTCATCATTTTCTTCTTCATCTACAATAGGTGCAACTTCCTCGTCATTTTCACTTTCACTTTCATCTTCATTTTCGTTAGCTTTTAGATATAAGTCATATCTGTCAGCAATGAGACCAAGATAGTCGTCATAAGTCTTTGTATTTTCTGCAGTTGGTTCTACTGTTGCAAACAGTCTTTGAGCATTATTAATTAAATGTTGGCAAATTTCTTCATTGAAAAGTTCTGGTCTAAGATTTTGAAGAGCACGTCTTCCAGCATTATCCATAGTTGCAACATCGTGTGAAAGAAGTGCTGCGATAGGGTGTACATCTGTTGGAAAACTTTGATCATCAATGCCTTCGCCAATTATTTTATCATTAATAGTGTCATATAAGTAGTGGATTGTAACTCCGTCTTTTTCAACAATTCTGTGTGCATATCCTGCAAGAACTTCATTATCAGTAATATTTTCTTTATTTTCTTCTTCTCTTTCGTCTTCTTGATTACTATCTTCTACTTCTGGAGCAGGTTGTTCAATTTCACCAAAAATCTTTGCTACTTCAGGATTCTTTGCTTTTATTGCAGAGATATAACCTTCAGTGTTAGCGTCAGCGTGATTCATATTATCGTGAACAATTCTAAGTAAATCTCCCATAACTTCTTCAGTAAATAACTCTGGTCTGAGAGCATAGAATGTTTCTACTGAGTTTGCTACAGTAGGATTTGTTGCGGCGAATATTACATCTGCAATAGTAGCAGTAGAAATACCGTTATCAAGAACTCCTTCACCAACAGTAGTGTTTGTTTTATCATCAATAAGCAAATATCTTGTATTATCTGCCTCTAAGTCATAAACTGCTTTGAGTGTATAATCAGCAATTTTGTTAAGTTCAATTTCTTCTACAGGATCATCAAATCCATCATCTTCTGCTTCTTCATCTTCTTCAATGCTTTCTTCATCATCAATTTGTGGATTATCTATTGGTGGTGGAAGGATTTCAGCAGTTCTAGGGTTCTTTTCCATTACAGTTTCAATATAAGTTTGTGCTTCTTTGCTTTGACCTTTAGGATCTGATTCATTTACAAGTTTAATTATATCACTAATTACATCAAGAGTAAAAAGCTCTTGTTCAAGATCAACTAAATTTCGTCTGCCTTTATTAGACATATTAGCTACATCAGCAAAAATAAGTTGAGCAAAAGGATTTACATCTCTTCTAAAACTTGCACCGTCAATACCATTACCAAGAGTATCACCACTTTTTCCTTTTAAATTATCATAGAGATAGTGAGTTTCTTTACCATTTTTTGTAATTACACGGTGAGTATATCTACCCAATCTTTCTCTTGTTACTATTGATTTTGCCATACAAAATTTCCTCCTGCAATTATTTTATCATAAAATAAAATTAGTGTCAATACCTTTATTTTTAATAATAGAATTTGGTTATTATATCTATGACCAAAAATTAACTTGAAATAAAGAATAAAATTTAGTTAAAAAGGTTGTAAAATTATTTTATATTTGTTAAAATAAATTTTAGAGTTAAGAACAAAAATTTGGCTGAAAAATAAAATCTTCATACCAATTCTTCATATAACTTTGATTCTTACTAAAATTGTATGTTCCCATAGTAAAGTGGATATTACAAACCCCTCCTAAGTACCGACTTGAACGAAATAAAAATCGCTAAACCGCCCTAAAACACGGCATTTTAACCCACTTGCACCAACAATCAAAACCCAAATTACACCCAAATAGTACCCAAGCCTTTCGAAACTCAATAAAACACCCATATATATATCAAGATATATTAATCTCAGTTTTGCTTGTGTGCAAGCACCCAGACAAAACTTCAAATAATATGAGGGTATAGCTCAGCTGGATAGAGCGGTCGCCTCCTAAGCGACAGGTCGGAAGTTCGAATCTTCTTACTCTCACCAATTTATAGAAAAAGACATCTCAGAAGAGATGTCTTTTTAAAATAAACTTGTAATAAATTTCAATAATCCTTTTAACAAGTAAAAATTTTCAGCAAAAAGGATTGTAGTTATTAAAGTTAACATACCAACTATAAATGTCCATTTTATAATGCTAAAATTATACTTGCTCTCTATAGTTTTTGCATTTTGATCAAAATGGTTATAAATTGACTCAATAAGATTTAGTTTATCCCTAACGTTGAAGAATATTGCGCTATAATGTTCTGGGAAAGTAATCCATATAGATTCGGGGTCTTTTTTTTGGAATACATTTTTAAAGAATCTTCTATACTCGTTTAATATATAATTATCAGATGTAAACTTTTTATCTAATTTGCAAATCTCATTATACAATCGTTTATAAAAATATAAA
>CARXKP010000007.1:0-24367 GCA_949096025.1 uncultured Eubacteriales bacterium | reverse complement strand
TTTAATTGTGTTCCATATATCGAATTAGTTACTTTACTTTCAAGACTAGATAAAACGAAATATTCGGCTAAACGTCTCCCAATCAATTCTTCCATATGTTCAAAATCATAAAATCCCGATTTATCTCTCTTAAATTGGGTTGCATCAGCTATAATTCTCGAATTATTTAATTCATTTGGATGCAAATGTGAAACGGTTGGAATAAAGTAAGTATTATATTTTTCGCTATATTCAACATCTCTAAGACAATATAATGCAAGAAATTTTAATAAATCTTGGCTTTTGTTTGATAAATTTTGTGATGAATATATTTCTACACTTGGAGGTATATTTTTCCAGTCATAGAACTTAGAAAAAAGTTTCTTTTTTATTTCTCTGAAGAATACACCTTTTAGTTCTAACAAAAAGTCTTCTAAAGTTGAAAGTTTTGCATCGTTAGACAAGTCATATGGACGACAACCGGCGAAACTTTTTTTCTTCCACCACACACCACAACTAATACATACAGCATCTTTATAAATGTTATTGGCCAATATCTTTTCCAAATGCATATTTGCTTCAGAATTTACTCCGAGACTATATTTTATAATATAGTAGGATTCAGAAAACCCAATTGCTTCAATATCAAAATATTCAAAATATTGGCTCAATGATGTTTTATCCTTAATAGCAAAATGGTCAATATTATACCAACAATCGATAGATCTTGACACGCTCATCTTTTCAAACGCGTCTACAATTTCTTTATTACGTCGATTAAAAATTGTTTTTTTCATAAAACAATTTTTAAATTTTAAGTACTTTATCTTGAATTCATTGAGATACTCTCTAGGAAGTACATCATAAATATATATTTCTTCTAATTTTAAATCCTTTGAAGAGAGTTTTATTGTTTCTTTTAGTAATTTTTTATTAACTTCATTTAACTCTTTATTTGTTTTACTCCAATGATAATCCATTGTCCGAAACCAAGGCGACTTTTTCGCCAACCCACGTAAATGTAACGTTGTTAGAACCTTATACTTCAATTTTAAAAATTTATTCATATACAAGTCATTCTTTGAAATTCTATTTTTCGAAAATTTATTTTTAAAGGTGTATTTATCTCCTAAGTTTGTAGATTTTATCTTCATAAAGCCTCCATTTCATTTATTATAACACAATTTTATTGCGACTTGTATATGATATAAGCAAAATTATTAATCAAATATTTTATTTATTATTTCACTTGCGTGAATATCTGAATTCTTTATGAAGTGGCTATAGAAGTCGCTTGTTGTTGATGCTTTACTATGTCCAGCACGAGCGGAGACTGTTTTCATATCAACACCTGCGATTAGTTGCAAAGTTATGTTTGTATGTCGAAGAGAGTGTAGAGACACTTTTGGTAAGCCTGCTTTTACTAGTGTCTTTTGCAACCATACTCTAAATAATCCTGGCGAAATTATTTTGCCGTCTTCTGTGCAGAATAGCCTATCCGTATTCTTCCAGCGGTCGCCTAGATAGTGCTTTTGGTTATTCCACCAGGCTTGATATTCTTTCAAGTATGTTATAAGTTTGTCTGGCATAGATATTGTTCGTTTTGAATTTTCAGTTTTTGGATCTTTGGTTATAAGTCCAAAGCCAACTATATCTTGTACCGACCTTTGAATTGTCATTGTTTTGTTTTCGTAATCAATATCTTTCCATTCAAGTCCTGCAATTTCGCCACGTCTTAATCCCATAAACAAGATTGTTAAGAGTGCAATCTTCCATCTTGGATTTGATTCTGTGTCCAAGTATTGGGCTAATATCTTTGCTTCTTTATCATTTAGGATTTGTATCTCTTTCTTATAACCTTGTATCGGCGCAATATAATCTCTGCTTGCAAAGTTATGTTCGACAAGTCTTTGTCTTTTTGCTTCTGCCAATATAGTTGCTAGTGTCCGTTTAAGTTTTAGAATTGTCTCTTTTGCATATGGATGAGTGATGATTTCCGTTCTAAAATATTCGTCATATTTTAGTCCTAACTCTTTACATATTCGTTCAGCGTTCTCAACTCTTATTCCGTGTCCACTTGTTGCCGAGAAGAATATTGACCTTGATATGCCAGTTTTGTTTGTTGCATCCACCAGTTTAATGCAGTGTGATTTAAGATATTGTGTTATATCTTTAATCATCACGGCACTTTTCTTTTCAATCTTTTTGAAACTCATTTCATCCAAAAAACCTTGTACCATAACTGGTGTAATTTGATTAAGTTTAATGTTTCCAAAGTAAGCATAGAACTTTTTGATGCTGTCTTTTCCTTTAACATAGTAGTTGAGCGACTTAGTGTTTTTAACCTTTTCTAGCCACTTATTAGCATAATCTATAAACAATATGTCATTATCTACCGCAAGCAGCCCATTCATAGACTTGCGGAACTTATCTTCAAACTCAAATGCAATTCTTTGCAGTTCTCGTTCATATTGTCTTTCAGTAAGTTCCGCTGGCTTTCTGCAAGTCATAACTTTTGCCTCAAACTTGCCAGTTCGTTCATTCTTTGCTTTGACTTGGATGCGATACGAAATCGCACCTGTGTCAAGCACATTCTTTTTAATACATGGCATAACTTTTCTCCTTATCCAATAATGATTTGTTCCATTGGCAACTCGTAACTTTTGCTTTGTAGAAACGCTAGTAACGAATCGTAGTCTATCAGCACTTTTTTGCCAGTTTTGATGGAACGGATTTTGTAGTTATTCGCAAGTTTCCTTATTAGAAACTCACTTAAACAAGTTTCTGGATCTTCTTTTTTGAGCATTTGTAATGTCT
The DNA here is from genome assembly GCA_949096025.1 of uncultured Eubacteriales bacterium. GTDB lineage: Bacteria > Bacillota > Clostridia > Christensenellales > UBA1242 > Caccovivens. Next base: position 21,571 of record CARXKP010000007.1, on the reverse strand, counting down.
CAGTGATAGTCCTTATTCTTTGCATTAATACCTCCAGTGTGCTGTTCACTACTGGACTTGTACTTTTGCTAGTACAACACATACCGCAAAAGAACATTAAAGTCCAGCGAACAGCCAAATAAAATAAAACATTTTTTATATCTTTTATCCTTGAAACTTTGTTTTCTTGTAATTTTGAAATCTTTTTTCTTATATCTTTGTGATCTTGCTGTAATTTGTCTTAAATTCGCGCACAGTCGCACGAAGTCATTTGTTTTGAGTATATTATCGCAAAAACTAAATCCTTTCTAAAAAGCCCGTTTAATTGTGTCGCAAAACACAAAATTGCCGACCATCTATATTTTTGATTTAATTTTAAATTTTTTGATTTCTAGTAAATAATCAAAAAGTACATTTTTTCTAGCAAAATAAAGCATTTCAGCGAGTTTTTAATAAATATTTTGATTATTTTTGATTTTTGATTACGCGAAAGTTTACGCGCGACTGCCACTCCGCTTTAAAACGCAATCCCGTAGAGATTTAGATCCCCCTGGGTCTAGAGAAAGTATCTAAGAGCATCTCTCACGGTTTGTTCAAATTTTACCAAAAAATACTTTTCTAAATGTTCCTTCCACTTAACCTTAAAGACAATTTCACTTTCAGTTGTTTCAACAGCCTTGCATTCGCACAAGAATAAACCATAGGAGACGCTACTAACTCGATCCTTAAGAAGTTCGTGAAACTTTTTATTGAATAGATCTAAATCCACATCTCTCACGCGCACGTTATCAATTATTATTTTTATTTTATTATTATCATAATTATCTATTGCAGGAAGGTCTTTGCCGACACCCAAGCAATCGGTTGCCGAATCATTCTCATTGTCTGGCAATTCATTACCAAACAACAATTCCCAGTTGACATACACGTACATCTGATTTTTGAGTTCTGAGAACCTTTCAACAAGACCTTTATTTTCAAGCCCAATCAACATGTTTCTCAGTTGTCTTTCTTTGATGCGCAGGATAGGTAAGTCGCCAAGCACTTTATTGTAGGTCACTCGGCAATAGAATCTCTCGTTTCTTCTCTTTCGTTTAATTTGATCGCATTGAAAGAATTTAAGCATATAATCAAGCAGTAGCAGTTCGCTGAGTTTTAAATCAAGTTTCAATGCTTGTTCCTGCTCAAATTCAAAGATATAGTTTCTCATTTCTTCTCCTTTTTTAGATTTTTTGCTTCTGCCAAAGATTGATCAGTTCTTTTGCATCGGCTATATTTCAACAAAAGCTGCAGTCCTTTGTTAAAACCAAGATAACATTATCACATGTTCACCATTTGAACACGCGGGAAAACTTTTTATGTTTTTCGCAATCATTTTACCAATGTCGTGTCACATCCATTGTGTGATGCGGGAAATAAATTTCAAATTTGTTTTCAATTTCATTGTATCAATGTCGCCAGCTCACAATTTGACCTAGCGAGAAAATATTTTTAGTTTATTTCTCCTATATTTTAGCAGTACCGCTAGGACACCATTTGTCCGAGCGGGAAAAGTTTTATAAATAAATTTTACAACTATCAATGTAAGCACATTGTTTACATTGAAATTTTATTTTTAGAAAACACTTGTATTTTAGCAACGTCAATCGGACAGCATTTGTCCTATTGAAAAATTTTTATAATAAAAAAGCCACAGATCTAACTGTGGTCTTACTATCAAGTGGGAAAATTTTCCGCGCGTGCGCGCGTATAAATATATCTGTCATGCTTTCATCTGTCACAAATATGACAGGAATGACAGGATGACGGATAAATTTAGCAGTATTAATAATATTATTTCTCGCGCGCGTACATGCGCGTAAGAACCTCAATAAAAAAGAACGGCGTTTATTCCGTCCTCGAATGTTTTATATAATTCCAAAGAATTTTTCAAAGAAAGACATTAACTTTTCAATGATATTTTTCTTCCTCATTTCACGATTTCCGCCACCGAATCTTGACATGGCAGGCATTATTTTATCAATATCTGTGCCTGTAGTTTTCATATTTCCATCTCTGAATGAATAATCTACAAATTTTCTTGTTTCAGCATCCTTAAGACCTTCTTTGGCTATTATTTCTGCAAGCTCTTTTTCTCTCTGCTGTGCCACAAATTCGTGCCATTCAATCATAATGTCATCTACATCATTAATTCCTGCAATGAAATTTTCAATAAGTTGCTTTTTGCTTCTTAGTTCCAAACTGCTATCAATTGCTTTATTGATAGAAACGAGTATTTCTTTATCTTCACAATGTGTATCATGATATTTCTTTACTAGAAGCAAAATATAATCGATGTTTATTTCTATTTGCTTTATAAGTTCGACCTCAAATATAATGTCGTCAATAATGTCTTCTTTATCACCGTTTTCGCGCCTTCGCTTCCATTCTACATAAAGATCATTGTATCTGCCTTGGTAGTCTTGCATATCTCTTTCAGTTAAAATCTCATTGCCTACAAATTCATCAAATGATGAGAGTATATTTCGCATTCTTAAAATAGCGCCAAACAGTCCAATAAAATCTTTTTGTGCTTTTTCTCCATATATTTGTGGTTCGGAAAGTGGATATTTATATTCAAGTTCTGCAATTAGATCTCTATAACCAGGTCTTTGGTTCCCTTTATCATCTTTATAACCTTCAAAATAATCTTTAAAGCTTTTCATTAAACAAATTCCACCGGCGGCTTTGTCTCCAAACAGACTTATTGCATCATCAGTGCGCTTTTGTAAATTTCTGAAACAAACAATATTACCAAATGTTTTAATTGAGTTTAAAATTCTGTTTGTTCTAGAGAATGCTTGAATAAGACCATGTTGCTTAAGGTTTTTATCTACCCATAATGTGTTAAGGGTTGTTGCATCAAAGCCAGTTAAAAACATATTTACTACAATTAAAAGATCGATTTGCCTGTTTTTCATTCTAAGCGACACATCTTTGTAATAATTTTGGAATCTATCGTTAGATGTATCATATTTAGTTTGATACATTTGGTTGTAATCTTTGATTGCACCTTCAAGAAAATCTCTTGATGATTGATCAAGTCTTGTTGTATCTTCACTGTTTTCTTCACCTAAAATGCCATCAAGTTCTTCTTCGTTTGCTCCATAACTAAAGATAGTTGCAATTTTAAGTTTTTTGCTTGGATTTGCGTTCATTTGTTTTTTAAATTCATTGTAATATGCTTTAGCAGCCTCTACAGAGGCAACACACAACATTGAGTTAAACCCACTTAAATAAAGCTTGTCTTTTTGTTCTTTAATATTCTCATATCTTTTTGCTGTTGCTACTTCTGTGATATTGAGCAGGCTATTAAATGAATATGTTTTCTCGTTTCTGTATGTCTTATTGTTATAGTGATTTAAAATATAGGCTACAATTTTAGAAATTCTTTCAGGTGCAAGAAAAGCTTTTTCCCTATCAATATCGTTAACAGGTTTGTCATCAATATTTGGCTCTTTGTCCATTGTTTTTATGTAGTCAACTCTAAATGGCAAAACATTTTTATCATTTATTGCATCAACAATAGTGTAGGTGTGTAACATATCCCCAAAAGCTTGCTCGGTTGTTCTGAGTTGAATGTTTTTACCATTGCCGGAGTTTACCCCAAAGATTGGTGTGCCAGTAAATCCAAATATATGGTAATTTTTGAAATGTTTTACAATAGCTGTATGCATGTCTCCGAATTGAGATCTGTGACATTCATCAAAAATAATAACAATATGTTTATTATATATTGGATGATCTTTGTACTTTGAAATAAAGTGATCAAGTTTTTGAATGGTCGTGATTATAATTCTACATTGATCGTTTTCTAATTGCTTTTTAAGAATTGCTGTTGAGGTGTTGCTGTTCGCTGCACCTTTTTCAAACCTGTCATATTCTTTCATTGTTTGATAGTCCAAATCTTTTCTATCAACAACAAACAAAACCTTGTCAATATAAGGCAGGTTAGTAGCAAGTTGAGCTGTTTTAAAAGAGGTCAAGGTTTTGCCACTTCCAGTTGTGTGCCAAATATAACCGCCTGCCTTAATAGTTCCATAAGTTTTGTAATTATTAGAAATTTCGATTCTATTTATAATTCTTTCAGTTGCAACAATCTGATATGGTCTCATAACAAGAAGCATATTCTCTGATGTAAAAACACAATACTTTGTTAAAATATTGAGAATTGTGTGCTTTGAAAAGAATGTTTTTGTAAAATCGACTAGATCGGGAATAATTTTATTGTTTCCATCTGCCCAAAAGGAAGTGAATTCAAAACTATTGCTTGTTTTAGATTTCCTTAAACTCTGAGATCTGTTAAAATCTTTAATATGATTCCATCTAGTTGTATTTGAATAATATTTAGTGTTTGTTCCATTTGATATGACAAATATTTGAATGTATTCAAAAAGCCCTGAAGATGCCCAAAAACTATCTCTTTGATATCTCTCAATTTGATTAAAAGCTTCTTTTATTGCAACGCCACGGCGTTTTAATTCCACATGTACAAGTGGGAGACCATTAACCAGGATAGTAACATCATACCTCGTGTCATGGTTTCCATTTGTTTCAACATATTGATTTATCACTTGCAATTGATTATTGTGAATGTTTGTTTTGTCAATAAGTTTTATGTTTTTTGTTGTTCCATCATCTCTGTGCAAAATTTGAATATAGTCTTCTTGAATTTTTCTTGTTTTTTCAACAATGCCTTCATTTTTACCAATAATGCATGATGATAAGAACTGATTCCATTCTGTGTTAGAAAAATTATATTTATTAAGTTCTTCAAGTTTCTTTCGCAAATTTACAACCAGGTCTGTTTCTGTGTGGATGGGCAGATATTCATAGCTTTGCGATTGCAGCATTTTTATAAACTCTTTTTCAAGTTCAGCTTCACTTTGATATTTGTCTGACTTGATTTTTGTAGGTTTATATTCAGACATTACGGTGCTTTCGCCAGACTCTGAAACTATGTTATAAAACGTCATTCTTTACTCCTTTGTCTTTTATTAAACTTTCTTTTCCTTAAAACTAAGTAATTTGTTCCTGTAATATTCATATTGTTTTTGTCTTGCTTTAATTTCGGCTGGTAAGCCTTCTGTTAAATCATTTACTATTTTTTCAAATGTATCAAGCTTTTCGACAATTTGCTCCTGTATTTGTAGTGATGGCACTGGAATTAATATATTCAAAATATCATCTTTCTTTAAATTTGTCTGGTCAACACCGTTATCGTATTTTATTAATTGTTTATTTCGGTTCAAAATATAGAATAAAAATTTTACATTTAAGATTCTACTGTTTTTAATTTTTAAGGCGCAAATTCTTTGATTTAAAGTATATTTATTATTTTGATCAACCAAAAAACATTTTGCTAATGCTTTGCCATTAGGCAAATCACTCATCACCATCAAAATATCATTTATATTTAATGGCGATAATTGTTGATTACTTAACTTTTTAACGAGTCCGTTTGTAGAAATAAATTTTGAATTGACTACTATGTATTTGCCATCATTGACAATATTCTTTTCATGTCCAATTCCGTTTCTGAAATTTGCAACGTCACGAAGTGGCAACCACTGAACATTTTGCCCCTCCTCGGGGAAGGTTAAGAGCTTATCACAATAGATTTCATACTGTTGTTTTCTTGCTGTAAGCTCTGCTGTAAGCTCCGCTGTAAGCTCCATGAAATTGTCCAAAATTTGGACAATTTCTTCCTGTACCTGTTTTGGTGGCACAGGAATTTTAAATTGAGAGTATAAACTAATCCACAATCTTTTATGTTCATCGGAGGTGAAATTTAAATTGCCCATAATATGATACAAATATCTGATTGATATTAATTTCTCATTTGCTGTAATTATTTTCATTGCTGATGATTTTACTTTAAAGTCGAAATCAACCCATTTGAAAGCTCCAGTGAAGTCATCAAATATAATAACGGGGCTTACTTTGGTGGCATGATATACATTTTCCGTTTCATTTGTATAACCCAAAATAAAAGTTTGTCCGGCCGTTAAAACAGGTATGTTGAAAGAATTATCGTATTTTGTACTTTCTACTATATACCTTGATGGTTGTTCATAGAAAGTTAATTTTTCAATGGGATAAAATTCAACACCATTTGGGCAATATTTTTCAATCAACTCTTCAATTTTATTCATTGTTTCCTCCTAATGAGAATTTTGTTGTAATATTTGATACTCTGTGCGTTATTTGAATGTGCCTAGGAACTATAATATATTCATTTGGTATAAACTTAAAAAGATCAGGGATGTTTTCAACTTTTATTATTTCAAAGCTTTCTTCATAGTAATAAATTATGTAATCAATTTTATGTTTAAATGTGTAAATATAAGTTAACATGTTTTTATCTCGGCTAAGCATATATCTAAAAAAATGTTCTTGGCGCATTTTATAATCGCATCTTAAACCTTCACGCATTTCCTTAAATGTGTTTTCACACATTTCGATATTTACTTCAGAATTTTCAATTAAAAATATTGATAAATCTTTACAACCTTTATATTTATCTAAACTATCTAAGTGCTTTTCTAAATTTGTTTTAAAAGAACTTTTTAAATTTTCATAACTATATTCTGGAATATTTTTTCTTGTCCACTCCTTGGAACGAACTTCATTGAGAGATGGATTTTCGTTGCAATATTTATAAAATTCGTTAAGTTCCTCTTGTGTCTCTCGCTTAAACCTTTCTTGATCTGCCATTTCTGCAGAACCTTTTTTCTTAGATTCTTTGGATGCAGTTATTTGAAAATGTTCTATAAAACCATTTTCAAAAACGAAATCTGGGAAGTTGCTTGGCTTTGAATTTTCTTTTGCTTTGCGAATTGCGTTTGTTATTTCAAAAAAATCGTCTTGAGTTAAGCCATAAATTGATTTTTCAACATAATTTGTACAACAGTGAATATTTTCTTTATATTCATCATCGTTATAGTCAAAAGCGTTTTTGCCATCCCAAACTAATGGCTGTTGCATTTTATCACAAAACAACCATCTTTTAATCATATTTAAAGCGTTTCTTTCTTTTTCTCCACGCATTAATCTTCTAAATCCTTAATAATCTTATCAATTTCTGTTCTTAAAGCATCTTCATGAGAAACTATTTCTTTAATCTTTGCGTTCAATTCTTTAATATCAATTTTTTCTTTTGTTTCTTGTTTTTCAACATAGGTTGAAACCGAAAGATTATAGTTGTTGCTTGCAATTTCTTCATTTGAAACGACTTTAGCAATATTTTCAACATCTCTTCTTTCAGAAAATAATTTTAATATCTTTTCAATATCGCCGTTCTGTCCAGTTCTTAATTTATTGTTATTTGTAACTTTAACACAATATTTACTAGCATCAATAAAGAGTGTCGCATTATCTTTTTTGGATTTTTTCAAGACCATTATACAAGTTGCAATGCTTGTGCCAAAGAACAAATTATCTGGTAATTGAATGATGCAGTCAATAAAGTTGTTATCGATCAAATATTGCCTGATCTTTTGTTCAGCACCACCACGATAAAATATTCCAGGAAAGCAAACAATTGCTGCAGTTCCATTTGTCGCAAGCCAAGACAGTGAGTGCATTACAAATGCAAGGTCTGCTTTAGATTTTGGAGCAAGCACCCCAGCTGGCGCAAATCTCGGGTCGTTTATGAGTTTGATATCTTCATCTCCAGGCCATTTTATAGAATATGGTGGGTTAGAGACAATTGCCTCAAAAGGTTCTTCGTCCCAGTGCTGAGGTGATAGAAGAGTATCATCACAAGCAATATTAAATTTATCATAATCAATGTCATGTAAAAACATATTAATTCTGCAGAGGTTATATGTTGTAAGATTAATTTCTTGACCAAAAAAACCTTGACGAACTTTATCTTTCCCAAGAACTTTTGCGAAGTTTAAAAGAAGGGAACCAGAACCACAGGCAGGGTCGTATACTTTATTAACTTCAGTTTTACCTACAACGGTAAGTTTGGTTAAAAGTTCTGACACTTCTTGTGGAGTGTAGTACTCACCACCAGATTTCCCTGCGTTTGACGCGTACATACCCATTAAAAACTCATAAGCATCACCAAAGGCGTCAATAGTATTATCTTTGTAATTACCAAGTTTCATATCTCCGATGTTATCAAGTATTTTTAAAAGTTTTTCATTTCTTTTAGCAACTGTGGCGCCAAGTTTATTGCTATTGACATCAATATCGTCAAACAATCCTTTGAAATCATCTTCACTGTCACTACCTTTGGCAGAATTTTCTATTGATTTAAATATCTTTTCAAGTGTTTCATTAAGATTTTCTTTATATTTGGGGTACTTGTTTGCATTTGTTCTAACATTGCAAAAAAGTTGACTTGGTAAAATGAAAAAGCCTTTTGTTTTAACCATGTCTTCACGAGCTTGTTCGGCTTCTGAATCACTCAATTTAGAGTAATCAAAATTATTCTTTCCAGCTTCATGCTCACCTTCATTTATGTAGTTGGTGATATTTTCAGAAATATAGCGATAAAACATTATTCCTAAAACATATTGCTTAAAGTCCCATCCGTCAACACTTCCTCGCAAATCATTAGCAATGTTCCAAATTGCTTTATGTAATTCTTCTCTTTCTTGTTTTTTAAAATTGTTTGCCATTTTTAGCTCCTATAATTTTATTTTGTAGGTTTTTATAAAGTAATCAAAACCATTTTTAAACTCATCAATTTGCTCTTGCGTCAGATATTCTGTTTCAAGTTCAGCATATCGTTCATGACTATTCATATTAACAATTTTACTTAACTTTTCTCTGTTTTCATATTTTTGAAATAAATCTAGCCAATTGGAATAACCTAGAAAGATGGAACTTTTTTCCAACACACTTCTAAACATATTGTAGTGAATTTTTTTGATAGTATTATTAATAAAAGCATTATGTATTTCTAAAAGCGATTTTATGTGATATGATATTAATCCTTGATCATTGAGTGATGTTAAAATTAAATTATAATTTTCTTTTATCATCATGTAGAATAAGCTTTTAATCTTTCTCTTTTTATTTCTCTTTTTCATTGTGTTATATAAGATATTGTAAAACATAGTATGGTGTGTAGAAATTAAAAATGAAATATTTATATTTTTCTCATGTGTAAATCTCATCATTTCAATAATTTGCATTGATAATGTGTATATTTTAAATTCGTCAAGTGAGGATATTGGATCATCAAGAACAATAAATTTTAAATTATTATATTCGTCTGTTGATCTACTTTCAGGTTTTTCATTTAATATATCTAAAACCTTTTTTAAAGCACTATAGAAAACAGACCACTTGAATAAGGTTTCTTCACCCTTAGAAATTTTGATAAACTCTTTTCTGCTTTTTTCATTTATTATTTGGAATTGTATATTGCCTGTTTCAAAATCGATTAATGGATCAATTTTGATGTCCGTAAACGTATTAAAAGTAGCAGCAATATCATTTTCTAAGCCTTCATCTTTAATAAATTTATAAAGCCAAGCGTTCGTTGTAAAAGTCAATGTGTGTTCTTCATTATCCCAACTGAAATAATCTTCAATTAAAGCATTATAATATAGTGCGGTTATAGATTCATTAGTATTCTCAAATTGTCTTGATAATCTTGTTTTGCCTGTAGCATTAAATGCAAATAATAAAACATCTTTTTTTGAATTTAGGTCTTTTTTTACCTTTTTCGTTATCTTTTCTAATCCAATTGCTTCAACCATAGTCACTATATTCCTAATCTTATTCTAAGTTCCCATGAGAGAGCCTCTCCATTATACGAGAACACGTCTGTTCCTGCAACAGATCTGTTTTTGCTTCCACGTCTTACATTTAATTCTCCAGCAAGAGCACTTAAAGAGTATTCTTTACCTTCAAACTCGACCTTTTTATCTGAAACCACTTTACACTTAATTGTCGGATCTTTTATATAAACTAATTCTGCACCAATAGGGATGCCATACTCTGTAAAAGTTAAAGACTTTTTCTTTCTCTCATAATGTCTTTTTATCTCGCCAGCTTCTCTTGCTTGTTTTTCTTCAACTACGCTTGGAGCAATCTTTCTTAAATTTCCTTGAAGACCGTTGATTGATGCGATGTCTTCTAGTATTTTGTAGGCATCTTCTGCACTCATGGCGTAAAACTCTCTTACATGCTTTTTGCCATTATTATTTTCTATTGCTCTTAAACCTGGATTAAGCCTATCTATTATTGAATGTACTTTCTTATCGGTCAATCTGTCATGCACATCATAAGTTGCATAAATTCTAAAAGAAAAAGGAATACACTCACTGCTGTTTAATTGTGCCAACCTCTTTTTAACATCGTCTGCATATCCAATTTTTACATATTCTGGAAAAGAAGGGTTTGTTAAGATATAAATCACACCTGTTTTTTCTTCCATAGTAATCTCCTATAAAGCCATTATAACACACTTCATTATAATTTGTAGGCAATTTTTTAAAATTAATTTTATTTTTTCGAAAAGAACGAAAATCCTATTGTCCCTCTTAACGAGCTCTGAAAAGATGAAATGAAATCAAATAATAGTAAAACACCTTACACAAGCTACACACCTTACACTTTCGTGTAACTATGTAAAGAAAAATAAAAAGCGTTGGGATACCTGGGCTTTATATGGGTTTTTAGTGTATGGTGAGTGTAGGATAAGTGTAATTTAGTGTAGGATGAGTGTAACTTGTTTGTGTTATCTTACACTGCCTAAAACCCTTATATTTAGGCACTTATAGCGATTTGAGTGTAATGTGTGTAGCTTGTGTAATGTGTTTTTGTATATTTTGAGAGAATTGTGCCTCTATGCGCTTGATTTTGTGAAAAGAACTGTCGCTTAGGAGAACTTTGCAATATCCTTTAGAAATATCTCCAAAAGACTTGCAAAAGATTTTTATTTAAGTTAAAACACACAACAACTCGAGGAGGTGTTATGAAAAACTTAATTGACTTAGTAAATAAATCGTTTGCTGGCTCTGACAAATTAAATGAGCAAATGGCTATTGTCAACGAAATGAAAACAAAATTTGTTTTGAGTTTGTCTGATGAGCAATGTGTTGAGTTTCTAAGACTCTATGTTGAGATAGAAACTTTACAGAAAATTAATATGGAAGAACACATCAACCATACTCACAGAATCTGCAAAGATATTTTTACTCTGAGGTAGAAGAATGAAAGCAATGTTTTTGTGTGATGTGCCGAATGCCAGGTTGCTCAGAAACAGATTGGATAATGGCAAAGGACTGGAATGTGAATATGTGATTGAACGAGTTATGTATCTATCTAAACGGGAGTTTATTCCTTTTCGGGAACATCTTATGGAAGATACTCCTTTTGTGTCTTGTCATAAGGAAGATATGTTTATTGATGAGCAAGGCATTTGGCATGTGTTGATGTTCTGCTGTTTGCAATCGGACATTATATTGCTTGTAAATAGCAATGGCGGAGATTATGCAAAGTATTGTAGTATTATTTCAAATGGAGGTGAAAAAGTTGAACAACGTTTTACAACTAGTCAGAGATATACTAGAAAATGAAAAAATAACTACCGAAGAGCAGTTGCAGTTAAATAAGATTTGCGAACTTGAGGACAAGTTTGTTAAGGACTTTTCAAAAGAAAAATGGAAAGAATATTTTGATTTAGACATAGAAAAAGGTCAACTTCATTCTCTTGAAATTGACCATGTGATTGAAATTACTTTTGAGATATGCAAGAAGTTATTTATATAAATATTTTTTAATGCTATAATAGAAACTTGTTAGGCAGTAACTTTTATCTACTGGTAATCTAACTCCTTCTTCAATCAAATATCTATCTGGAACGAAGAACTCCGTCTCAAATTCTACTAACCCTAACTTTATTAGTTTTTGTATAGATAAAAAATCATCCAGCTCAACAGAATACTTCCCATCGTGAATATTTGAGAATTGACCATCATATACATTGCAGTTTTGTTTATCCATAAAAATCAAAACATCAACATCGTTTTTACTAAGCGACTTTATAACATTTAGAATATATTTAAACTTATCGCCAGGACTAAAAATTACATCATCCAAAATTGTTTTCACAATATATTCTGAATATTTTTCTATTTTTACTTTAGACTTTTCTTTAATTGTTGTATTTATGATATCTTGAAGATTGAATGAAAAACTTCTCAACTCATCTTCAGTTTTCTCTTTGATATTTATGATTACTTGTTCTTGGTTTACTAAATTTGAAGCCGTTTCTTCAATTTTATCATTGCATTTATATACGACATTACATAATCTCTGATTTTCTTTCTCAAGCTTTTTAAGCCTTTTTAACAAAAAGTCTTGATTGTGTATAAGATTGTTTAAACTACTTGCTAGTAAATCCAAATTATCTTGTGCTAGTTTCTTATTATATGCTCCAACCCCTAACCCTAACAATGTACTTATCGGACAAAAAACTCCTCCAATATTAAAGGTTAATTCTATTATTTCTCCTATATTATTTGATTTTAAATTGACAGGAGTTAAACTCATTTCTACAAATTTTTCTTCCATTGTTATATTATAACACATTCATTGACAAATTGTATAAATTTTTTGCTAAAACATTAAAAAGTCACCCAAACGGCAAAACTGGGCAAAAAGTCACCATTTCTGTACCGTGGATTTTGTAAAGTTTGCGTTTATGGTGCAAAAGATAGAAAAGTTGGTTGGAGTTTTGGAACATAGGTGTTATAATGTTTATAAGAACTGCGAAAGTGAGCGATAGAAAAGTTAAAATAACTAGATTTTATTGCTCCTAAGGTTAAGTCGCAGGTTCGAGTCCTGCTGGGAACACCACAAATAAAAAGCGGTCATAATTTACTATGACCGCTTTTTGTAATATATAAATCAATTATAAATATCAAGTTTAAGTGTTTTTGATTTAAAATATTTTTTACTTTTGTGGAGGATTGATGATGGCAACAACGACAGGCAAAATTAAGGAGATATATTAAAAATATTTGGCAGTCATTGTTGCTTTTAATATATTTATACATTTATAATTCGTCATAGTTATTTAAAGGAGTAAATATGGCAAATGTAGATAAAGTCTTAAAAGAAATGCAAGAAAGGGCAAAAATAGAGAAAATAGAAACCAAACAAATAAATGAAAAAATTTTGCAAGTTCCAAATGATTTAGTTGAAGAAGAGAAAAGAGTTTATGAAGAAATTATAGATACCTTAAAAGAAAGCATAGATTATCGTTTGTCAAATACAGATACTGAACTTATTTGGCAATATTGTCAGTTAAAAATCATGAGAGATAGAGCTTGGAGAGAGTACAACAAAAATCCAGAGAGATATATTAGAATTGTAACTGGAATTTGTAGTGATGGGAAAACACCAAAAGTTATGGTAAAAGAAAATGAGCATTACAAGACGCTCATTGACTGCAATAAGCAATTAGAGAAGATATTGAAAGATTTAAGATTAACACCAGAGATTAGGAGGAAAAAATAAGTGGAAGCGTTAAAAATTGAATATATTGATATAGAGAAGCTTAATCATTATGCGAATAACTGCAAAATACATACAAAAGAGCAAATAGAGCATATAGCAAATTCAATTAAAGAATTTGGATTTAATGACCCGCTTGGAATTGCGGGCAAAGATAATATTGTGCTTGAAGGAAATGGAAGAGTTGAGGCGGCTAAAAAATTAGGATTGACTAAATTACCATGTGTTAGACTTGACCATATGAGCAAAGAGGAACAAGGAGCATATGTAATTGCGCACAATTCGACAAATATCGAAACGGGATTTGATATAAATATTTTAAATATTGAACTAGAGAAATTAAAAAGTTTTAAATTCGATGACTTTGGATTAAATAAGCAACTCTTGGGTTTAAGCAAAATTGATGATGAATTTTATAAAACTCTACTTGCTAAGGAAACAAAAAGTTTAGTAAGAAATGAATTTTATTCAGTCGGAGAATATGATTTGCCTTTAATTAGAAAACAAGATATTGATATATGCAAAATTAAACTTATGTGTTATAGCAACACAAAATATGACGACAAAAGAAACAAACATAGAACTATACATTTCTTTATGCACGACTATAGATTTGAAAATGTTTATGCAAATGCACAAGATGTGATAGAAAAACTAAAACAATATTATTGTATATTAAGTCCGGATTTTAGTCTTTATACAGATATGCCACTTTTACTTCAAATGTATAGCACTTTTAAAAATAGATGGTGCGGGGCATATTGGCAAGCGCAAGGTTTAAAAGTCATTCCTACAATTTCTTGGAGTGACAAACGAAGTTTTGACTTTTGTTTCGATGGGATAGAGAAAGGAAGTGTAGTTGCAATTTCAACACATGGAAATCATAAAGTTAAAGACAAATTTCTTGCTGGATACCGAAAAATGTTGGAAATAATTGAGCCGAGTGCTATAATTTGTTATGGAAAACCTTTCGAGGAAATGAAAGAAGAGAATTTAATAGTATTTCCATACAATCGCACCGAAGGCAAGGAGGTGCGACTATGAAATTCTTAGCGCAACTTTTTGGCGGAAGAGGGGCGGGAAGCGGGAGAAACTATCTTCATTTTGGCAGACAAGGAAAACATTGGGAATGGCATAATAATTTTCAGAAAAGTAAAAGTAAGATAACAATTGACCCAAACAAATTGCAAGATTTGGTTAATAAATATGGAGGTGGTAAAAACCATGGACAACGAGAATTTGTTGATTTTGGTGAAATAATTGGACAATGGTTAAATCCGAAAGATGGGAATTATTATGATACAACAAGAGGAACGATACACTGGGGTGAAGATGGAGGTTATCATGTCGTACCAGCACCGCCTAGCGATTGGAAATTTAATTAAATGGAGGATAAAATGAAAAAAAATAAAAATGGAATTTGGGTGAATGACAAAAATGAGCCTATTACTTGGTGGAATCCATATGAAGGAGATATAATAGGACCATATTTGCAATTTATCGGGGATTTCAGCAATTGGCCAAGATATCAAATGCTTGAATTTAAAGATGGTACAATTCTTTATGTTTCTTTTGATGGCTATGGAGATTCTGATAATGATTTGGATTTAGATGACCCTAATTATGAAGAGTGTTATGAATTTTATTTTAAAATATTGAAAATTAAAAATAAATCAAAAGATTGCAAATGGAAAATGAATCAAAATATATTCTTTAGTTATCACAATTTCCCTATTAAATGGGAAAGATTAAATGAAAATGAAATTAAGAAATTAAAAGTGTCAAATAAATGAGTGTAATCTATAAACCATGTGGAATGGCGAGAGAATATAGTCCTTATGCTCTGAATTTGTATATAGGTTGCTCGCATAGGTGAAAATATTGTTATGCACCACATACTCTGCAAAGAAAAGGTGAGGACTATTTTGGAAAGCCAGAGCCACGAAAGGATATTTTGAAACTATTAGAAAAAGACCTACAAAAGAATGTATATAAAGAGCAGGTGCTTTTGTCATTTGTTGGAGATGTTTATTGCGATAATGCAGATGATAGCATAACCACAAGAGAGGCTTTGAAACTTCTAAATTTCTACAAAGTCCCAGTTGCAGTTCTTTCAAAAGGCGGGAAGAAGATGCTTCGAGATATGGACATATTTAAAGAATTTGGCGGCCGCATAACAGTTGGCACAACTCTAACTTTTTTAGATAAAAACAAAAGTGAATTTTGGGAGCCTTTTGCGTCTTTGCCAGAAGAAAGACTCCATACACTTAAAACCTTGCATGATAACGGAATAAAAACTTTTGCAAGTTTTGAACCTACAATTGAACCAGAGGAGAGTTTAAAACTTATCAAGCGAACACTTGAAGATAATTCTGTCGACCACTACAAAATAGGCAAGATTAATAACTACAAAAATGAAGACAAATGGCAAGATTGGGGAAAGTATTTGCAAGATTGCGTCAATCTTTTAAGACCAACTAGAAAACAAGTCTATTACAAATTTTGTTTAAGGAAACTTGCTCCCGAAATTGAACTAACAGATGCAGAGAAAAATTCTGATGAATACATAGTGAAAATTAAAGAAAAAGGGGAGCAAATAAGTTTGTTTGATAAAACAAATAAAAGTATAGAAAAAATTAAATAATTTGTGTAATTTTTTATATTTTTAAATTGCACTTTTGGGTATAGTTTTGGTATAGTTTTTATAAAAAGATAGTTAAGCAAACAAAAATTACGCAAAAAAGTGTTCAAAACGGGTAAAAATTAAGAAAAAAAGTGCTCAAAACACAAAAAAATCATTAAAAAACAAGAAAATTGCAAAAAAAATTGAGACTCCTAAGGTTTAGTCGCAGGTTCGAGTGCTGGGAACACCAGTAAAGCCCTTACGGGCTTTTTCATTAGCAATTATTGTCATCAAATAGATTTGCTGTTGTGTTTCGCTTTTTGTTTGAAAGTTAGATTATAATTTTAAAATTATACTTTTGTTGCAGTATATTTTTAGATGTTTGTAATTTTGTTTGTTAATAGAGAAAAATTTATAAAAAAGACTAGCCGAGATGGCTAGTCATAAAAGTTTATTGTTTTTATAACTTCATTACAGGATTGTTTAGGCAGTAATTGAAAAGATTAATGCCATTTTGTGAGATAGGAGGTGTTTCAAGAGAGGTAATATCATCAGCATTGATAAATCTACCGATTTCAGGATCATAATAACGACCATTTAAGTAGTAAAGATTTGTTTCATAATCATAGTAGTAACTGCGATACCTAAATGGGTTTTTAAAAGCAATAAACGCATTGATATTGCTAGTATCATTAAATTTAAAAGCTGTTGGTAATTCAACAAATTTTGCAATATTATTTGAGTTCTGTACCATATTTTGCAAATATTCAATCTTTTGATTTCCGCAAGCGTCATAGGTGTATTGTGCAATTTGGGTTCCGTCTGTTGAATAAATTCCGATTATGTCATTCTGTATATTTTTCTTATAGAAGTAATCTTCATCTACAACATCGTTTTTTAGGTGGAATCCAGTTATTCCATCTGAGCCATAATAGAAAGTAAAGGTATTTGAAGCATCTTTTTGACTAATAACATTTGTTTTATTGAGATAATACTTAGTAATTAATCCATTTGCTGTTTTGGATATTCTTATGCCATTTGCATTGTATTTAAATGAAGCAATGTTATCAAAATTGTCGAGTTGCCTGCCGTGGGACCAAGACAAATTAAAATTTTTAAATATTTTTGGATTGCCGATTTCATCGTAACTAAATTCGCTACCATTAAATTCCATAAGTTGATCTTTCCAGCCGCAAGATGAGTAAGAGTATTTGAATACTTTTCCTAATAATGCGTCAAGATTTTCGATTAGAGAGAATGGAAATTCAATCCGTTCTAAAATATTACCGCCTTCATCATAAGAAAAAATGTTTGTCTTATTTAATGTTTTGTTATCTTCTCGAATTATTCTTGAAAGACCATCATAGAAGTATCTTGCAAGAAGTTCATTGTTTGATCGGATTTCAATAATATTTCCTTTCTCGTCATAGGAATAGGTTAAGTTTTCTTTTGTTTTATTGTTTACTGCAAATTGTAATTTTGAAATAAGGTTGGTTGTGCGTTCACCTGATTGTAGGTATGAGTAAAAACTTGAGATATTATTTGTGTTTATATTAGATAATCTTCCTAATTTATCATATTTAAAAGATTGATTTAAAATGCAATTATTTTCTTTGTTTAAAAGTTTAATTTCTTTAAGTTGAGAATCAGGTCTATATGGACTATATTCATAGTGATAGTTGAATTTTTCTGCATCAATGATTAAATTTGTAATAGATATATTTGTATAGGAATCATCAAATAAATTTTCAACTATTATAGTGCTTTCGTGTTGAGTTGACTCTTCTTTGTAATTATTTCCAAACTTATTTAAGAAAATTTTATATAATTTTTCTCCGTCTTTTAAATCTCTAACAAGAATTAGATTGCCATAGGCATCATATAAGTTTTGTAATAACTGTTCTTCAAAAGCGGTCGAGTTCTTTTTATAGAAAGTATCAATTAAATTTCCGTTTTTATCAAAAGTTTGTCTAAAAATCTCATTATTACCTAAAGTTGTAATTTCTTCAAAATCAGTATATTCTTTTTTAAGATACATATAAGAATTTTCTCCATCAACAATATTAATTTGAATGATACGGCCGTTATCATCATAATCATATTGAAATTCAAATTCATTATGTTTCAAAGAGGTAAGTAGGTTATTTACATAACTATAAGCATTAGAATTTTTTACACCATTGATAGTAGTGCAGACTTCGAGGAGTGAGCCTGATTGATCGTAACCAAAAGATTGTTTTGTTCCATCTTTATTTAACTTGGTAGAAATAATATTTGATCCTTCAATATATTCATAAGTAGAAGTGTCATCTCCTAATTCATTAACATTGCCAATTATATTATTCTTTTCATCTAATTTCTGTTCAATAAATATCTTTGTTGCAGGTTCATCTATATGATAAGTAATAGATTTAACTATTGTTCCCTTTTCGTTATAAACATTTTCTTTAACTTTTCCGTTATAATCTATTGCTTGTAAAAGTTTGCCTTGTTTTGTGTACTGATAAGTTGTAAAGGAATCTAATTCTTTTCCTGTCAATTTGTTGACATATACATCTTTAAGAGGAAGATTATTTTCTGGATCAAAGTAAGTTTTTGTTAACCAGTTAGAGTGGGCGGAATCTTTAACAAGAACTTTTGAGTCATTTTCATTTATAAGTTCAGAAGTTTTCCAATCAGCCTCTTTGAAAGAAAGATTTGAAAAGATAATGTTTCCAGTATTATTAGAGTAATTAATATAGCAAGTTATGCTTTCAATTTCTTGAATTGATTTTAATGTTATTGGTACTGAACAATATTGCAACTGCGTATTACGCCAATCAAAAGTTTTAGATATAAGAGGCTCGGCTTCAGTTTTGTTTCTATATTTAACTGAAACTTCTATAGCAAATTTGCGTTTCTGGTCGTAGTTAGGGTAATCTTCTACATTTTCATCAGTAAGAATAAATGAGGAATCTGCTTTTGCCCAACCAGAAACTAAATATGTATTATTTTTGTATTGATTATCATTTTTCAATTTTTCAAGCATTATTGTTGACAAAGATATTATGGCTTTTTCATTGCCGGCTTTCAATGAGTGGAATTTGGTAGTATTGCTGTCGATATTCGTAGTGTTTGAAAAGTGAACTGCATTGCTTATAACCGTTTGATTTTCTTTAAAGCATACATCGGCAAGATAATCAGTTGAATATAAAAGATTTTTCATTTTTGAAGATAATTTGTTGTTTTGATAGGTATATATACAAATTTTTACTAAATTATCTTCTTTTGCTTTCGAGAATCCGTTTTCATATATAGTTGTTATATTCCCAAATTTATCAAATAGATAGGTTGTTATTTTGCTTTCTTGTTGAGGAAGTTTTGTTGTAATTGTAGTAGATTTGTAATTATTATATTTAAAAGTTATTTTATTATCTGCTAGTTCATAATTCTTGTTATATTCAGGATGATCTTTATTAAAATCGTCTTTATAAATTGCTTTTCCGTTGATTATTTTGTCTAAAGCAGATAAATAAGTTATTGTTTCAACTTTTTTAATGTTTGTATTGCTAGAAACATAATCAAATTTTGCTCCGATGCCGTAATTATCTAAAATGATAAAATTTTCAATATTATCATAGAAAAAACTTTTCTTATCATCAATGTGCTTAATAAATTTTAGTGTATTATCTGCATCAATACCAAATTCAACATTACGACCACTAGAGTCTATTATAAATTTGAGTTGTCCATTTTGGTTATAGTTAAACGAAATATTTGTTCCTGAAGTATCCACTATGTTTACAATTCTATTTATGTCAGGGGATTGGTAATTAATGGAAATTGAATTTCCATAATGATCGGTAATTAAAATAAGTCTATACATATTTGAATCTTCTAGTTCATTTCTTTCATTGTTCCATTTTTTTACAATTCCAAATCCATAAATAGTATTTTTGTCGTCATAAAGATAATAAACTGGGACTTGCATTTCAAGTTCTTGTTTGTGAACGTTATATTTGGCTAGTTGTTCTCTATATGTTTTTAGTTTATCTTCATATGAGAAATTGGTTTTCTTTAAAGTTTCTATTTGAGAGTTTATACTTATTACATCCTTTAATGATAGGGTAAAGTCGTGATTGTGTGAGTAAAATTCTTGTATTGCTTGATCGCTTATTTGATCTCCGATATAAGCTTTTACATACCAATATAATTCTTCAAATGTTATTTTGTTATCATAAATAATTTTTGAGTAATCATTATTTTCTTTTCTTAAACAAAGTGTGCTTCCGGCATCAATATTATAAGTAAAACCGAGTAGAGAGATATCTGCAAATTCATTATAAATTATATAAATTAGGTCATCAACTTCTTGACTGCTTAATGATAGTTCTTCTGTATCATTAACAGTGTATAAAACTAGTTTGCTAGAAGGGTGGAGTTTATAATCTAAAATTTTTTTAAGAAAATCATAATTTAAGCCTTCTTTGTTTAATAATATTTTAAGTTTTCGTAAATTAGTATTTGAATTTTTAATATCTCGGTTTGGAACTTTTCTGTTTATATATGCAACTTGTTGAAGTAAAGTTTGATACTCTTCGGCTATAATATTACGTTTTTGTATCTCGTTTTGTTTTTCTAAGTATTTTTTTGAAATTGCGAGGAGAATTAATTGTTGATTATTATATGAAAGGCTGTCTTCTAAGTTTGATATTGAATCTTTTAACTGCGTAATTTGTTGTTTTGTTTCAACAAGTTCTTTCGGCTCACAATCTACCAGTGTTGAGCCTTTAATTTTCGCAATAGAAGAAACAACCTTTAAATTTGTAGTTGAATTTAGAGAAGAGGAGATTTTTATATTGTTTAACTTTAGATCTACACTTTTTATATTTTCAAGTGAAGAATTAAACGTATAATAATTTATTGATGTAGGAGAATTATCGGTAGACAGAGGAATTGCAATAATAATGTCAGTATAAAGTTTTAATGTATTGCTATCAGTTGGGTCACTATCTATTACAAGGGTGATAATGTCGTCGTCTTTTTTGAAAGTAAGATAGACTATATCTGCTTTATGTGAAGAAATTTTAAGAACCATTTGATTCCCAGTATAAATCTTTACTTTTCGCTCAATAGTTTCAATTTTAATTTTATTGCATCTATATTCAATTATTTCATTTTCTATATTTAGGTTTAAAGAAAAAATATAGGGATGATTCTTATATTCTTTTACTTTTTCAACGACCTGAGCAATATTTCTAGAAGAATCAAAAACCTTATATTTTTCTAAATCATCACTGTTAAATTTTTTCAGTATCTTGTTTTCTCCGAACTGTATTTTTCCATCTAAGTTTACATTTAATTCTTTTCTACCTATATTTATTTTTTGATTTTCATTATCAGTATAATAATAAGTTTCTTCAATTATTTGTTCCTTTCCATTTCCGTCTATATATGTGAAAG
>CARXKP010000006.1 GCA_949096025.1 uncultured Eubacteriales bacterium | reverse complement strand
TATATTTTTGAAAGGAGATAATATGGCAACAAGCGAAGATTTTATTGAATTTGTTTGTGAGCAAATTCGAGGGGATTATTCTGTGCGATATAAGAAGATGTTTGGCGAGTATATGGTTTATGTCAATGATAAACCTATTTTTCTTGTTTGTGACAATTGTGTCTATGTTAAAAAACTTCCAGAAGTTGAAGAGATATTAGCGGGTAGTGAGTGCGGAGTGCCTTATAATGGAGCAAAGGAGCATTACATATTAGATATAGAAAATCAAGAACTTGATGAATTGGTAGTTCCAGTACTAGAAAGGATTACACCACTTCCTAAAAAGAGGACAAAAAAGATAGTTTAGTAAATTTTTTGTTAAAGGAGAAAATAATTGAATAAAGCATATTATGAATGTAAAATTGGATTGTTACAAATGGAATATGAGGAAGATATTTTATATTCGTTAAAGCTGGTCAACTTGCAATTTGGCGAAAACAAGAGAAGTTTGTTTACTGACGGAGTTGCTCGTCAAATTGATGAATATTTTCAAGGTGAGAGAAAGGATTTCGATGTAAAATATAAATTTTTTGGCACTGAGTTTCAAAAGAGGGTTTGGAAAGCACTTGAGGAAATTCCTTATGGGGAAACAAGGTCATATAAAGATATCGCAAGTTTTATAGGCAACCCTAAAGCAGTTAGAGCAGTAGGAGGTGCTTGTAATAAAAATCCTATTTGGCTGATTGTTCCTTGTCATAGAGTTATTGGCAAAAATGGTTCGCTTACTGGATATGAAGGTGGAGTTGAAATGAAACAAGCCCTGTTAAACTTAGAGCAAAATGGCATTATAGAACCTTTTGATTATACTGAATAATGCAATTTTAAATTGTCGATTTTAAAAATAAATTATGGAGAAGAAATGATAGGAAAATATAAAGTAATTACACTTTGTGGAAGCACAAAATTTAAC
This sequence comes from uncultured Eubacteriales bacterium, assembly GCA_949096025.1. Taxonomy (GTDB): domain Bacteria; phylum Bacillota; class Clostridia; order Christensenellales; family UBA1242; genus Caccovivens. The sequence goes on along the minus strand of CARXKP010000006.1, from coordinate 41,668 downwards.
GAGGAATTTTTAAAAGAGCAAGAAAGATTGACGCTTGAGGGAAATATTGTTCTTTCAGTAGTAATGTTTACTCATCAAAAAGAGGGAGTTTTTAGTGAGGTAACAAAGAAAATGCTCGACGATATGCATAAGCGTAAGATTGATATATCTGATGAAATATTTGTTATTAATAAAGGTGGCTATATAGGCTCAAGTACGAAATCAGAAATCGAGTATGCAACAAAAAATGGCAAAAAAGTAAATTATCTAGAAAATTAATATAAAAAAGCGACTAATATAGTCGCTTTTTATTTTTACAAATCTTTTTCTCCGTTATCTTCTCTTTCTTTCATTATTTTATCAAATTTTTCTTTCATTTTAATGATAGAAATTCCTTCGCTTTTTAAAATCTCATCAACTTTACTAGCCACTTTAGGATATTTTACCGAAACATAATGAAAGTGTGGGTGGGAAAATTGTTCATCATACATATAATCTACCTCTTGAACCTCTCGATTATTATTGAAAAAATAGTTAAAGTAAAATCTAAACTTCTCAATATTTTCTTCTCCATCTGCAAGATAATAATTCCAGGCTTGGCGGGCAAGATCAATAAGCTCTTCTTTCATTTGTTTTTTAGATATTTTTAAAATAGAATATTCGTTATACATATTTCTCCTTAATTAGTACCGCTCTTCTTCACTATCGTTTCTTTTCTCTTCAATTTTATTTACAATATGCTCAAAATTATCTATTAATTTTAAACTTTCTTCTGTCATTTGTTCGTTTTGTGCTTTATTGTCGGATCTACCAATTAACACCATTAATTTTATAAGTTTTAAGCCGTCACCTACCTTATCTAGGTCACTTATTTCATCTTTTACCACTTTAAAGGTTAACTGTCTTAAAAAAGGGGATTTTGTAGGATATGGTCTTAATCCCATAAATATATCGTGTTTTAAGACAAGCATTTTTAATTTATCAATTTCATCCTGATTGAAATTGAGGTTTTTAGCCGTTCTGTCTACAATTTTTTCACTTTCAATGTTGTGGTCAAAAAAGCTATCAATCATCTTTCCGTCTTTTTCTCTGACTATATGACAGGCAGGTTTTCCTGTATCGTGATAAAACATTGCATAAGATAGAAGTCGCCTATCATCAGCGGGTAGGTTTTTAGTCTGTTTATTCATTTCTTCAACTGAATGTAAAATATGGTCTAAAACATTATACTTGTGCCAAGGGTTGTTTTGCTCTTGATTTTTACATAGTTCAATTTCTGGAAGAATTGATAAAAGATTTTCTTTAAATTCATTATTTTCCTTGTAAGTTTTGTGAAAAGCATTAACAACATCATCAGATAAAAGTATTTTATCAAGTAGTTCTATAAAAGCCAGTTTTTCCATTATTTCTCCTTATATGATAAATATTATATTAAAGTTTTATTTTAGTCAATTATATATTAAAAAAACTAACAAAGTAGTTAGTTTTTTGTTAAAATTTATAGACCAAAGAGGCTATGGTCATCATAATATGTCCAGTCACTTTCATCTTCCGCCAATTTTTTTTCTAAATAAGCCTTTTCCTTTTCAAAGTTTTTCTCTTTAATTGAATAAAGATTAATTGATTTGCCATTTTTAAATGTTGCAATTAAATCAATATGTTTTGGGTTGACGCTAGTTCTTCCTGTGAAACTTGCGAAGTTATTTCTATTTATACAACCAAAACCCTCGCAAACAGAAACAAAATCTTCCATATATAAAAGTCCCAAAACCTCAGTCAAATTATACATTGGCTTATCTGGGAAGGTTAGACTTTTCTCTGCAAGTGTTAATTGTATTTCTCTTCCGTCAACAAGACCAGCAACGATAAACATCTGTTTATCGTGAGTAGTTGTAATAATATAATTTACATCACTTGAATTTCTAATCTTTTTTAAATTTTCTTTTATATATCTTTTATTCATATTTTTACTCCTTTTTCATTTATAAAGATAATTCAACTGCCATTGAACATACAAAACCTGAAATGGTTGTATCTAGATAGTGGTCAAGTATTTTAAGGTTTGCTTTTTTAATTTCTTCAAATTCTTCTTCCCAAGTTACCATTCTGCAGGAGGTTGTTGCAACGCGAACCATTTTATCGCCAAAAGGTCTATCGGCAAGTTCAAAGGCCTTGCTTGCATCTGTTTTTCGAGTTTCCTTTCCGTCACCCATAACAATAACAAATGCTCTTCCATTTTCTTTTAAGTGAGAGCGGATAAAATTGAAAAAACCAATTCTATCTTCATCTTCTACAAGCATATGTAGTACTGCGACTGAATAGATAAAGTCATATTTTTTATCAAGACTATTTTTTAAAATGTCCATTACAAAGAAATGCTTTTCATCAATATTGTTTACTCTCGCTCTTTCTTTGCACCACTTTATCGCCTCTGGAGAAACATCACTTGCTTCAATATTATATCCGAGATTAATAAGATTTAGTGCATTTTGTCCTTCACCACATCCTATTTCTAGAATACTTGAGTTTTCATCCGCACCATACTTTTTTAGAAGTTTTTCAAGTGTAGGGCTAGGTCTTTCTCCAGCCCAGGCAAGAGAAGTTTCTTCGTGAATTTTCTTATATCTATCGTCATAGGCTTCATAGTATTTTTTATTTTTCATAATTTAATTATAGCACAATTTAAAAATTTTTCAATAAAATATTTTAAATATAAATATCCTTTTATAAAATCATATAAAAAGCAAAAAATTAATATTAGTATTTGCATTTTACCTCTTGATTTTTTGTTATTTTTATGCGATAATGCTTGTGAAAATTATGTGAGGTTTTATGGATAATTTGGCATTTAGAGAAGAGGCAGACTCTATTGGAAATCTGCTTGTCCCAGTTGAGGCTTACTATGGAATTCAATCTTTAAGAGCAAAACAAAATTTTAATATAACAGGAAAAACTATACACAAGGAACTTATCATTGCTTTAGCAAAACTCAAGAAAAGTTGTGCTCTTACTAACAATGCATCAGGAAGAATGTCGAGTGAAATTACAGATGCTATTGTAAAGGCTTGTGATGAAATAATTGAGGGAAAGTGGCAAAACGAATTTATTGTCGATGCAATTCAGGGCGGAGCAGGAACATCTGCCAATATGAATGCTAATGAGGTGATTGCAAACCGCGCAATAGAACTTTTAGGCGGGAAAAAGGGTGACTATAAAATAGTTCATCCTAATGACCACGTAAATATGTCGCAGTCTACAAATGATATATATCCGTCAGCGGGTAAACTAGCACTTGTTTCTCTTTTAAAGCCTTTGTATAAAGAACTTGATAGACTTTATCAGTCACTTATGAATAAAGCCAAGGAATTTGACGGAATACTCAAAATGGGCAGAACTCAACTTCAAGATGCTGTACCAATGCGACTTGGTCAAAGTTTCCACGCGTTTGCAACTGCAATAAAAAGAGATACATTAAATCTTGGTCGTGCTGAAGAAGATATCCATAATTTGAATATGGGAGCGAGTGCAATCGGTAGTGCAATAACTGTTGACGGTTATTATCTAGATAATATTGTTTCAACCATAAGTGAAGTTTGTGGAGAAAAATATGAGCAGGTTGATGACCTGTTTGATGGAACTTCAAATATTGAGGTTTATGTTAAACTTTCTGGAGCACTTAAAACTCTAGCTGTAACACTTTCTAAAATGTGTAATGACTTAAGACTTATGTCAAGTGGTCCAAAAACTGGACTTAATGAAATCAATCTCCCAGCAAGACAAAATGGCTCTTCAATTATGCCGGGGAAGGTCAATCCTGTAATTCCTGAAGTTGTATCTCAGGTAGCATACAAGGTATTTGGAAACGATGTTACAGTCAATTTTTCAGCCGAAGCAGGGCAACTTGAACTAAATGCTTTTGAGCCTGTCATATTCTATTCACTTTTTGAAAGTATAGAGTGTCTTAAAAATGCCATTATAACTCTTATTGATAATTGTATAGACGGAATTACAGCAAATCCAAATAGATGTAACGATTTGCTTGAACATAGCGTAGGAATGGCAACCGCACTTACACCATTTATTGGATATATAGAGGCGGCAAAACTAGCAAAAGAGGCATTAAAAACAGGCGTTCCACTTCGACAATTAGTACTAGAAAGAGGACTTATGGATAAGGAAAAACTGGAAGAGGTAATGTCGCCATTTGAAGTTACCGAACCTCATCATTTCAAGAAAAACATATAAAAAATAAAAATAGCACTAGTATTAATCTAATGCTATTTTTTAATTTAATTTTTTTGTTAAAAGAAAGATTAATTTCCTTTAAAACTCTTTAGAAGAATTTTCTTCATATCTTCAACCATTGGTACTCTTGGGTTTGCTGGTGAGCATTGGTCTTCATAAGCCATATACGCAACCTCATCAAGGTGGCTTAGCCATTCTTCTTCTGTTATTTTTTGATCAGCAAAATTCATCTTAATGCCGACAGTTTTTCCAAGTTCCATAACTGCATTTGCAAGGCTCTCTACACCTTCTTCTGGTGTTGAGGCGGCAAGTCCTAAAAGTCTAGCAACTGTTTGATATTTTTCGTGTGCAACATAATAGTTATATTTTGGCCAAGCTTGAAGTTTGTCAGGCACTTGTCCGTTATATCTAATTACGTGAGGAAGGAGTATCGCATTCGCTCTTCCGTGAGGAGTGTGGAATACTGCACCAACCTTATGAGCAAGCGAGTGATTCATTCCAAGGAATGCATTCGCAAAAGCCATACCAGCAATAGTAGAGGCATTGTGCATTTTTTCTCTTGCTTCAAGGTCATTCTTGCCATTTGCTACCGCACGAGGGAGATATTTGAATGTCATCTGAATTGCCTGCAATGCTAGTCCGTCAGTGTAGTCATTTGAGAGAACTGATACATATGCCTCAAGTGCGTGAGTTAGAACATCCATTCCAGTGTCGGCAGTTACTGATGCAGGGAGATTTGTTGTAAATTCACTATCAATGATTGCAACCTTTGGAGTAAGAGCATAATCGGCAAGTGGGTATTTTTTGTTGTTTTCTTTATCTGAAATTACTGCAAATGGAGTGACTTCACTTCCAGTACCAGAAGTCGTTGGTATACAAACAAGTTTAGCCTTTCTGCCAACTTCAGGGTAACGGAATGCACGCTTTCTAATATCCATAAATTTTTGTTTTAAGTCGTCAAAGTCAATGTCTTCATTTTCATAGAAAAGCCACATACCTTTAGCACAGTCCATAGGAGAACCACCGCCAAGAGCAATGATTGTATCAGGTTGGAATGCCTTCATTACCTCAAGCCCTTTCTTAACGGTTGAAATATCTGGGTCTGGTTCAACATCACAGAAGAGTGAAACTTGGACTTTATCTCTTCTTAAATTAAGTTGTTCGGTGACCTTATTTACAAAGCCAAGGTCAAGCATAGTTCTATCAGTCACGATGAACACTCTATTTACCTTTTTCATATCGCGAAGATATTGAATAGAGTTTCTTTCAAAGAATATTTTTGGTGGAACTTTAAACCACTGCATAGTATTTCTCCTTTTTCCTATCTTTTTAATGTTTAACAGGTTAACAGCGCTAATGTTGCCACCAACCGAATTGTTCCCATAACTTCCACAGCCAAGTGTGAGAGAAGGTAGGAAGGAGTTGTAAATATTACCAATACCACCAAAGGTAGCAGGAGAGTTCCAAATAATTCTCATTGCTTTTACACGTCTGCCAAATTCTTCAGAGATTTCCTTGCTCTTTGTGTGAATACAAGCACTATGCCCAAGCCCATTAAATTCAACCATTTTGCAGGCAAGGTCATAGCCTTCTTCAAGAGAGTTTGCTCTCATTACTGCTAAAACTGGCGACAACTTTTCTCTAGATAATGGCTCTTTTATTCCAACACCATTACATTCAACGCAAATTACAGGAGTTCTTTCATCAACTTTAAATCCAGCATCTTTTGCAATATCAAAAGCTGAATGACCAACAATGTTTGGATTTAGCCTTGCGTCTTCTAGGTTAGAGCGCTTCTCGTCTACTCCAAACATAAATTTTTCAAGTTGTTCTTTTTGCTTTTTAGTTGCAAAATGAACGTTAAATTTTTTAAATTCTTCAATTACTTCATCGTAAATTTCATTATCTATAATAACAGCCTGCTCAGACGCACAAATCATACCATTGTCAAAGGCTTTACTAAGAACTATATCGTTTACAGCCTGACGGATGTCTGCTGATTTTTCAATATAGGCAGGTACATTTCCAGCACCAACGCCAAGTGCTGGTTTTCCACAAGAGTATGCAGATTTTACCATACTATTTCCGCCAGTTGCAAGAATTGTGGCAACTCCACTATGTTTCATAAGCGCACTTGTAGCCTCCATTGAAGGATGTTCAATCCATTGAATACAATTTTTAGGGGCACCTGCTTTAACTGCTACTTCAAGCATAACTTGAGCAGCCTTTTTAGAACACTCTTGAGCAGAAGGGTGGAAAGCAAAGATGATAGGGTTTCTTGTTTTAAGACTAATTAAAGATTTGAATAGAACGGTAGAAGTTGGGTTAGTCACAGGTGTTATACCGCAAATAACACCGACAGGGTCAGCTACTTCAATAATTCCAGTAACAGGGTCTTCACTAATTACGCCAACAGTTTTAAGATGACGCATATTATTTACAACATATTCACAAGCATAAAGATTTTTAGTTGCTTTATCCTCAAAAACACCTCTTTTGGTTTCATTAATTGCAGCAAGAGCAAGTTCGCCGTGTTTGTCAAGTCCTGCGACACTGCATTTTGCAACAATGTAATCTATTTTTTCTTGGTCGAGAGTTCTAAACTCTTCGAGTGCTTTTTGACCATTTTTAACAAGCTGGTCAATTTCTTGTAAAATATTATTGTCAGTTTCGTTTTCCATTTTTCACCTTCCTTGTTTTATTTTTATCATACCTTTAAATTTTATCAAAATTTTATAATTTTGAAAAGCAAATTTAATACAAATTTTTCTTTTTTATGTTATACTTTTGTTAAAGGAGAAAAAAATGAGCGTTTATATTAAATATTTTGTTCACGGAACAACTACTGACAATACATTAAAATTATCTACAGGATGGAATGAGGGTGAACTTTCAGAAAAGGGGATTTTGCAGGGTGTGGAACTTGCCAAAACTATAAAAAATGAAGAGTTTGATATTGTATTTTGTTCTGACTTAAAAAGGGCGGTTGAAAGTGCAAAATTAAACTTTTATAACCGAGATATTGAAATAATTAAAGACCCTCGCATTCGAGAGTGTAACTATGGAGATTACAACGGTAAAGACAGTAAGCTTGCTTCTTACAGCACGCATATTGAAGAAAACTTTCCAAATGGAGAAAGCCTACTTGATGTTGAAAAAAGAATAAAAGAATTTTTAGATGATCTAAAAGCAAATTTTGACGGCAAAAGGGTGGCTATTGTTGCACATAAAGCACCGCAACTTGCCATAGATAAAATTACAAACAATAAAACTTGGGAACAAGCCCTCGCTGATGACTGGCGAATAAATCACGACTGGAAACCTGGCTGGGAGTATATATTAATTTAGAAAAATTTAATTGCTTATAAATTTTATAATAAAAAAGCCCTAACGAGTAACAGTTAGGGTTTTATTAAATTTTTGTGATTATTTTTCTTCTAAGAGTTTTTCAACTGCAGGTTTGTCAGCAGGTGCCCAGTCAAGAGATGAAATTTCTGTAAGTGGAAGCCACTTAAAGTCGTGATGAACATTCATTACAAATTTTTCACTTTTTGCCTTGCATTTAAAAACATACATATTCATTGTAAAATCTGGGTACTCGTGTGAAATATCTAAAAAGTGGTTTGTTATCTCAACATCCATTTCCATTTCTTCACGAAGTTCTCGTTTTAAAGCTTCTTCTTTGGTTTCGCCCTCTTCTATCTTACCGCCAGGGAACTCCCATTTAAAACTTACATAGTCAAATTTCCCTTTATCCCTTTGCATACATAAAATTTTGTCATTATATTCTATAATTCCTGCTACAACTTCAATATGTTTCATTTGTAATATTCTCCTTTGCTTATAATTATATCATATCTTTTTAATTAACGCAGTATTTTTAGAGAAATTTTTAAAAAAAATTGTTTTGCTCTTTCATTATAAAAATAAGTATGCTAAACTATTTATGAAATAAAAAAGGCTAGAAGATGAAGAAAAAGTTAAGCAAAAATGATATTTATTGTATAATTATTTTTACAATTAGCATTACTGGTATAATTATCAATAGGGCTATAAATGGTTTTGGGAATATTTTATGGATAGCTGATTTTGGCTCTATTTTTGGTGTACTTTATAGTATTTTTGCAACAAGGCATAGTATACTAATGCACGTATTCAATTTTATATCAACAATTTTTATTGCTACGACATCCCTTCTTCAGCATATTTATTTTAACGCAGTTTTTTGTTTTGCCGTTTCCGCACCTTTAATACTGCTTGGTATAATAAACTGGAAAAGAAATGATAAAAAGGACAAAAATAAAAATTTAAAAGCTCTTTCTAAAAGAGGGAAGATTATTTTTCCTATTACTCTTATAGCGGTTTTGCCAGTGATTATGGTAGTGCTTTGGAAACTTAATTCAAACCTTTTTTATCTTGATGCGATTAATACCAGTCTTTGTTTTATAGGGCTAATGTTATCATCGCAAATGTATTATGAGCAGTTTTATGTGTTTCTGGTTGCAAATATAGTAGGCATAGTAATGAACTCTATTCTTTGCACTCAAAATCTTAATAATATAGTTTATGTGCTTATGAATATTGTTTATTTTATTTCAACCATTATAAGCATTATAAACTGGAAAAAACTATATTCTCAACAACAAAATTCATTGCAAGAGGGCGAAACAGAAATATTGCAATCGGAAGAGATTGGAAGTTAAAAATTAGTAATCTCGTTTCACCGCTTGTTAGATTTGCTTCAGTTACTTCAGTTCCAAAAAGATTGCATAAACAATCTTTTTTGTTAAGAGGCTGAGAGTGGCGATTTTTTCCTAATGCAGATTGCATTTTGCTTGCTTTTATCAAATATATATTGTAAAATTATTAAAAATTTGGAGGGAAAATGTCGGGTTATTCTACACATATTTCAGTTGCAATTTCACATCTTCAAAATTTGCAATGGCAATTCAATAATTTAAAAACTGAAGAGGAAAAGTCGGAATTTTTAAAGAAAAATCCAGAACTTAAAAAAGAAAATAGAGAATTATTTATGAATGGCAATTCTTGGCCAGATGCAACAAAGCAATTAGATATAAATGGAAATATTGTAGGGTTAAAAGATAAAAGGATTTCTCATCTTGGAAATTTAGGACAGACCAAGGAAGATAGAAATGATATTGAAAAGGATTTGGCTCATAAAGTAGAACTGTCAAAACTAAATGACCTTATAAAAAGACATAATTTTACTGAATATAGAAATTACATTTTAAATAACTCTTTTGAACCAATAGAAAATTCTGTTGAAGATTATATAGATAGATTTATTTCATTGCCAAGTTTAAAAGAAATAAAATTTGATGCTTTTTCAAAAGGTGCTCTCTGACATCTTATAACCGATGCACTAATGCTAAAATTCAATGTTTTTTATTTTAAAAATAACCTTACACAAGCAGGGGACAAAACACTATATGACTGGCCAAGTGAGTTGAAAAATGTAACCATTACTAAAAGTGACGGCTCTATTATAGATGGCTGGTCAAATAGTGTGTACTGCGGATATAGTTATGAAACAAAAGTGGTTTTAAAATCGTGGCAAGAACGTAATGGTGACAAGAGAGAAATACGATATTTTAAAAAACTTGGAAATAAGTATTTTCCAGATAATTATAAAAATACTGTTTTTGAAAGAATTGAACCTGTGGTTCCTTTTGCAGTTACTGTTGGACTGATTAATTTCTTAGGCACTTTGGACTTAAATAAAATAAAAGATAATATTCAAAAGTTTGAAGAGTGGACAAATAGTGATAGATTTTATTTTGACCTTATTGATTTTGCAAATAAGAATAATCAAAATCATTTGGAAATAAAAGAAGGCAAGCAGATGCTTGGCTATAACTATAATATTAGTTCACTTAAAAATAATTTTGAATTTGCTATGGATTGCTTTAGTGGTGAAAGTGACCAAATAGAAAGATGATTAAAATCTTAAATATTTGTGAAAAAGGAAAAAGATATGGCAATGAAACATTTTGATGAAATAAAGGGAAACTTTGGTTTTGGGCTTATGCGACTGCCGATGAAAGGTGTAGAAATTGACTATGAAGAAACTAATAAGATGGTTGATGCTTTTATGGATGCAGGACTTACATATTTTGATACAGCACACGGTTATTTAAGTGGTAAAAGCGAAGTTGCTTTTCGCAAATGTGTAGCAGAAAGATACGCTAGAAATCGTTATACTATTACAAATAAGCTTACTGCAAACTACTTTAACAGCAAAGAAGATATCTATAAGATATTCGATTTACAGTTAAAAGCTTGTGGTGTTGATTATTTTGATTTTTATCTAATGCACGCCCAAGGAAGGGTAAATTATGAAAAATATAGACGATGTGAGGCTTATGAAACTGCTTTTGAACTCAAAAAACAGGGAAAAGTTCGTCACGTAGGTCTTTCTTTCCACGATAATGCAGACTATCTTGATAAAATCCTTAATGACTATCCAGAAATTGAAATCGTACAAATTCAACTAAATTATGTTGATTATCTTGACAGCGGAGTTCAAGGTAAGCAATGTTTGGAAGTTTGCCAAAAACATAATAAACCTGTTATAGTTATGGAGCCTGTCAAGGGCGGAAACCTTGTAAATCTTCCAGTAGAGGCAGACAAGATCTTTAGAGGGCTTGGAAATGCTAGTAATGCAAGTTACGCGATTAGATTTGCAGCAAGTGCTGAAGGCGTGGTTATGGTACTTTCCGGAATGAGTAATATGGAGCAAATGCAAGATAATCTTTCCTATATGAAAGACTTTAAACCACTTAAAGAAGAGGAATATGAGGCAATAGATAAAGTTTGCAAAATCTTTAAAGCACAAAATCTCATTCAATGTACAGGTTGTAGATATTGTGTTGACGGTTGCCCTATGAAAATACTTATTCCAAATCTATTTGCAGATATGAATGCCAAAATGGCATATCACGATTGGAATGCAGATTTTTATTATAATAATGTCCATACAACTCAAAATGGAAAAGCAAGTGCCTGCATCAAGTGTGGAAAATGTGAAAAAGTTTGCCCTCAGCACCTAAAAATTAGAGAACTTTTAGAATTTGTAGCAAACTCATTTGAATAGGAAAAAATATGAAACAAGTTGAACTTTATTCTCCCAAACCTGAAGATTTATGGTTTAGAGAAAAGATGCTTAGTGACAGTGAAACTATGAGTTATAATGCAGGATATAAACCTATTTATGAAGGTTATCATTATGAAAGCGGTTGTATAGATTTTCCAAAAGAAAAATGGGAGACTTGGCATAAAGAAAAAATGTCAAAAATGCTTTATTATTATATAAAGGACTTAGAAACAAGTGAGTTTGTAGGTGAGGTCAGTTGCAGAGTAAATGAAAAGATAGGTAATATAGGGGTTATTATATTTTCTAGTTATCGAGGAAAAGGCTATATGAAACCTGCAATTCTACAATTATTTGAAAAAGCAAAGGAAAAAGGACTTGCGATTTTAATTGACGAGGGTGTCCCTTTGTCACGAGAGGTGGCGGTAGGGTGCTTTAAAGATCTAGGGTTCAAACAAATAAAAAGATACAAAACTTATAAGTTTGACAAAGAGGAAGAAATGATAGATTTACAAATTGATTTATCTTAAAAGGATAAAAGATGAAAAAACCATTGATTGGAATTGTTACAAAATATTATAGAGATGAAAGTTTCTATAATTGGACAAATCAGGAAATTAGTAATGATTTAAGGTATGCCCTCTGTAAAAATGGAGCGAGAGTTGTGGGTATTTTGCCACAGTGTTCATTACATTATTTTCAAGAACTCGATGAACACGATACTACATCAATTACAGATTTGGAAAAAGAGGAACTAATTGAACTAGTTGATATGTGTGACGGAATTGTTTTGCAGGGAGGAATGTATTCTTCATATTATGAGGAGTTTATTGCAAATTATTGTTTTGAAAAGGGCAAGCCAATTCTAGGAATATGTGCAGGCTTTAACTGTATGATAAGGGCACTCGGTGGAATAACAAAACTACTTGAAGATACCTCCCGTCACAAAAGACCAGACCTAAAATATGCTCATAAATGTAATATCGTTGATAAAAACTCCACCTTTTATAATATTGTCAAAAAGGATAACTTTGAGGTTAATAGTATTCATACTTATATTGCTGACACATTGCCAAAGCAGTTAAAAATAGTTGCTATGTCAGATGATGGACAAGTTGAGGTTATTGAAGGTAAGAGTGACGGATTTTATTTAGGAATTAAATATCATCCAGAACTTTTATTTGAAGAGGATAAAATTCAAAATGATATATTTGTAAGTTTTATTGAAAAATGTAGGGAAGAGCAGGAGAAGAAATGAATGATTTAATTACGATTAAAGACCTAGTTGGAATTAAGAGTTTCTGTGAAGAAGAGAACAGGGAGATAGTAGAGTATTTAATATCAAAATTTGAAAAAAGTTGCAAACAGATTATAAAAATAAAAGCTCCTATTACAGAAAAGAACAATCTCATAATAGGTGTCAATACATTGCTTAAAAATTTAGATAATGCAATAATTTTAAATGGACATATGGATACTGTGGTTGCAAATGAAGAGGAGTACCTTACTAGCCCTTATGAAGCAAGGATTGAGGGTGGCAAAGTTTATGGACTTGGTATAATTGATATGAAATGCTTTTTTGCCAGTATTATTGATAATCTTGATAGTCTTGCAAAGATAAAAAGTCCATTAGTTGTATGTATTACTTGTGATGAAGAAACTTGTTTTAGGGGCGTTAATGAAATTTGTAATGAACTTAGAAAAAGAAATATAACTCCAAGATACACTATAGTTGGAGAGCCAACAATTTTTAAGATTTGCACTTGTAGTAAGGGAGATGATGAATTTGTTGTAGAAATACTAGGAAAGGGCTGTCATTCAAGTTGCCCAGGAAATGGAATAAATGCTAATTATATTGCTGCCAAACTTATAAGTTATATAGAAAAATTAAATAAAAAGATTGATGGGACTACTTTATCTTGTGGAATAATGAACGGAGGCAATAAAGGAAATATTGTTCCAGATCAAGCAAGTGTAACATTCGATGTTAGAAGTAATAGTCATAAAAACCTTAATAAAGTAAAAAGACTTATAAATCAAAAGTTGCAAAGCCTTGAAAATGAGTATGAAGGATCTAAAATAAGTATTCGAGAAAACTTTACACTTACTCCACTTGAAGATATAGAAGATGTCGGTCTTGATAGAATAATTAAAAAATATAATCTTGAAAAAGGCGAATTTATTGGAGGTTGTGAAGCAGGATATTTTCAGGGACTAGGTGGAAAAGCATTCTTATTTGGAAATGGAGATTTAGCGCTTGCTCATAAACCAAATGAATATATGATAGTTGAAGATTATTTTAAATACAATGAATTGCTACTTGAAATTATTACAGAATTAGATAAATTGATATTAGGAGGAAATTATGGAATATAATTATAAAACAAAAGGTGTTTGTTCTACAAACATTAAGTTAGAACTTGACGGTGATATTGTTAAGGAGGTTGTTTTTACAGGTGGTTGCAACGGAAACTTAAAAGCGATCTCAACCCTTGTAAAAGGAATGTCTGTATCTGAGATTGAGGAAAAACTTTTAGGAAACACTTGTGGACTTAAAGGAACATCTTGTGCAGACCAACTTGCAAAAGCAGTTAGAGAGGCATATAACTCTCAAAAATAAAAGTAATTATTTATTTAATTTTTTTGTCAGTAATTGTCGCAACTCAAGTTAAAAACCAAGAAAAAGTAGGTTTTAAAGATAATTTTGTTTCAAATTGTCTATTCAGTTTGAAACTTTTTTATTTTATGTTAAAATTTAAAAAAGGAAAATAATGAGAAAGAAAAAGACTTGGTACAAAGGATATTGCAATTTTATTAAAATTTTCAAAAGAAAAATTAAATATGTTTATCTTGGAGAGATGGTAGAGGATAGAGCGATTGTGCTTAGTAATCACGTGGGGGCATCTGGTCCGTTATCATTTGAACTATTTAATAAACAAACTTTTAGATTTTGGGGTACCCACGAAATGAATGGAAAGTTTAAGGAAGTTTATGCCTATCTTACTGATATTTATTTCACACAAAAAAAGCATATTAAAAAACCTATCTCAAAAATAATTGGTGTTTTTGCTGCACCTTTTATGAGATTATTTTATAAAGGACTTGACCTAATCCCTACTTATCACGATGCAAGATTTTATAGGGCTATTAAAGATAGTTATAACACTCTCAGCGAAGGGCAAAGTGTGGTAATTTTCCCAGAAGCATCAGAAAATGGTTATTTTAGCAACCTAACAGCCTTTCACGCAGGATTTACTGTCCTTCTAAAATACTGCTATGATAGGGGGCTGGATTTGCCAATTTATTTATCTTATCTACATAAGAAAAAACATATTCATCTTGTGGATAAACCTGTTTTATATAGCGAGATAAAGGATAAGTTTAATAATCGAGATGAAATGGCAAGGTATTTTTGTAATCGCTGTAATGAACTTGGTAAAATGATTGAAAATGGCAATTTATCAGTTAAATAAAAATATGAGCAACGTTGCTTATATTTTTTACATTTCCTTTTCTTTATGAATACGCGTATTTGCATTATTTATGGCTTGGCAAAGTTTATATGCTTCATATGGTCTAGCAAAAATTGTTGGCCCATAATCATAAAAGTTTGTTTTTGCATCAATTTCATCACGTTTTTGTGCTTCTCCTATACGAATTCCTTCTAATATCATTTTTTAAAGATAGTTTTTGTATGTGATTGTTTTTCTGCTAAATACAGATTTTGGTCTGAAAATTTGGATTAATAAAAGATGAGCAGTATAACTCATCTTTTTAAGTAACTATTCTTCTCTTTCTCTATCTCTGTCAATAACAGCACTCTTTACATTTTTTACAAGCTGACACATTTTGTCAGTTTCAATTTTTCCGTCAATTGCTGTGACTCGTGTCAAGCAAAAACCAGTTTCTTTTTCAATGCTCTCTTTTTCTGCCACTTTTATGCCTTTTTCAATTTCATCCAAGATATCCACAGTATATTCAGGGTGGTCAAGTACATAACTTTCAACAAGACTTTTATAATCTGGTTTTTTAGAACTTTCAATTTTGCTTGTAAGGTCATTTATTGAATATTTAGTGCTATATAGATCATTTGATAATTTTGATCTTCTGCCAGACATACCATCGCTTATTGCGTCTTCAATAACTGCGAGTTCTTTTTTGTCAAGGGAATAAACAATGTCATAAAATTCAAAGAAAGCATCTATTTTATCTTCAAATTGAGTGCTGCGAGTTCTTTCAGTAGAAATTTCCGATGAGAGATTTTCTATACTATTTTTAAGTTCCTTTCTTTTAGGAAGCCATATAGTTTTCTTTAATTGCTTTTGAAGTTCTGAAAGATTGCCTTCCAATCTAGCAATATCTTCATAGTAACTTTCTTTATATTCAGTTAATTTTTTATAGAAATTTGATTGTTTTAAAGGCACGCCGTGTACCGCCTCAAAATCAAAGTACATATTAAGTTTTAAACTTCCAACATTAATATTTTCAATTTGTCGCAAAATGCTATTTTGTTGTAATTTATCCATAATTTTACCAGATGGCGTATTAGCACCAAAATAAGAAACTCTATATTCTAAAAGATGTTTATTTTTTACTTTATTAATGCATTCTTTCAATACTTCAGCTGCGGCTTTTTGTTTTTGAGTCATTACCTCATCTTGTTGTTTTAAGACCTCAAGTTCACTTTCTTTTTCTTTTATAGTTTCCTGCATTGAAGCTATTTTTTCTTCATTTTTGATTTGAGCATATTTAAAAAATCCCTCTAAGAATTCTCGAACTTGAGTGTTAGAGATTTCTTCAACTTTAAGGTGAGTAAGCTTTTCAGGATTAACATAGCGATAACCAGAACGACTAGATTTTAATTTAGCCTCTTCCGCCTCTCTTCTTTGTCTTGCTGATCTTGCTCTTGCAGCGGAAGCTTCTTCCTTTTGTCTTTTTTGTGCAGCTGCGAGAATAAGAAATGGTAACATTCCCATAAATGCCTCCTTATTATATAATTATTTTAGCATTAAAATAATATATTTGTCAATATGCTTTTTACATTACATATTATTTATAGTCCATTGACAAAGCAAAAATTTGTAGTATAATAATTCTATGGAAAAATCGTTTTATAATGAAATAGCAAAATTAAAGAAACTTATTCGCAAAGGTTGGATTTATAGAGAAGTCCCAGATAGACTTGAAAGTGATGCCGAACATACTTTTTCTATGCTGTTGATGGGTATTGAGATAATGAGTAAAAATCATTTAAATCTTGATGAACTTAAAGTTTTAAAGATGATTGTTTTCCACGAACTTTGTGAAATTGATGCCGGTGATGTTACTCCAATGGAGAAAATGCCACCTGAGGTTAAGTTTGAAAGAGAATATGCCTGCATAAAAAGACTTGCCAAAGATTATGAAATGCCAGAGATTGAAGATATTTGGCTTGAATTTGAAAAGGGTCAAACAAAGGAAGCGAAGTTTGTTAAAAAGTTAGATAAGTATGATGCTGTTTGTCAATCAAAAATATATGCAGAAGAATATGATATGGAGAAACTTTTTGAAGAATTTAGAGATAGCGTTCCTGAAATTTATGATGAACTTAATGATTTACGAAATTTATAAAAAGATGACAAATAATAAAAAACAGTCCAGCAGAGGATTGTTTTTTATTTTATGAATTTATTTATTTTGAAAAAAAATGTATTTATGATATAAAGTTATTATTAGAGGTAAATATGAAAAAAACTGAAAAAGTGTTAAAGTAATGCATTCTGGAGATAGATTTAAGATTATATAGGAGTAAATTATGAAAAGGTTGCTTTGTTACGGTGATTCAAATACCTGGGGAACTATTCCAGGAACTTGGGGCGGACGATATGATGAAAATATCCGCTGGACAAAAAGATTGGCAAAAATTTTAGGTGGTGAATTTGAGGTTATAGAAGAGGGATTCCGAGGAAGAAATATCGCTCAAGATGATGAGAAATTTCCAAGGGGGAATAGGAATGGAGCGTTATTTTTCTCTCAATGTGTTTTAACGCACGACCCAGTAGATTATTTGATTTTAATGCTAGGTACAAATAATTTAAAGTTAGAATTTGATTATGATGCAGAAAAGTGTGCTAGAGCAATAGGAAAGTATTATATTGAGCATTTAAGAGAAAATTTGGCTCAAGACCTTATAAAAGTGCCACAAATAATTTTGATTGCTCCTTGCAAAATTAGAGATGTGGTTGATAAATTTAAGGGGGCAGAAGAAAAATCAAAATACTTTAATGAATGTTATAAAACTTTGGCTCAAAAGAAAAACTGTTACTTTGTTGAAAATGACATATTAGAAGCAGGCGAAGATGGATTACATTTGACGGCAGAAAGTCATACAAGACTAGCCGAAAGACTTGCAAGTTTAATTAAACAAATTGTGTGATGTATTAAAACTTTGTTTACTTAACTTTTTTATTTATCACGCTAGCATATGAAAAAGATAAACACATATTGACATTTTTTTAAAATATGATAAAATAGAGGTGGGGATAGAGGAATGACATCAATGAGTATAGGGTTAATTACATTTTTTGTAGTATTTGCGTTTGGTTTTATTTTTATGATACTAAGTATGGTTTTGTCAAAGGGAACTAAAAGACTTGCTAGAAAAGGTATGGACCTTACAAAGAAACTTATGCAAGATGGAAACGATATGCTTGAAGAAATGACGGATGAAATGTTTGAAGGGCATACTAAAGCAAAACATAGACATACCAAAAAGTGCCCTTACTGTGATTCTAATATCGATTCTGAGGCTACAAAATGTGAAAATTGTGGAGCACAGCAACAATAAAGGAGAAAATTATGTCACTTGGTCTTTTAATAGCGTTTGGTATTCTTGAAGTTGTTATGATAGTTTTGTCTGCTATTACATCAAAGTTGTAATAAATTGTCGAAAGTGGTCATAATGCGTTTTTAATGCAAGAAAAATGAAAATATTTTAAAAAAATTATCACTTTTATTTTATTAAAAGTGATTTTTGTTTTATAATACTGCTTGTAACAATCATTGCTTATTTTCTTGTAATTATGAATTGTTAAGCATAAGTTAAATAATCAAGAGGAGTAAAATGATTATAATATGTGGTGTTCCGGGAACTGGAAAAACAACGCTTTGTAAAAAAATTGAAACTGAACTGGGATTTGAATATAAAAGTGATTGGGATGTCTTAAAAAAATTTTACTTTGTTGATTTTATTAAACGGTTTAAGGACAATAAGATTGTATTTGATGTAGATTTAAGAAATATAAAAGATAAAGATTTTCAAGTCTTAAAAGAGAACAATAAAAGTACTTATTTTTTGGGATTTTATGATATTAAGGCTAGTCAGTTGTCAGAAACTTTGGGTGATTTAACAACATTAGAAAAATATCTAAATATAAGTAGTTATTACAGAAAAGTTTGTCAAGATTTAAATTTAAAATATTATATAATAAATAAGGATAGATTGTTGACTATTGAAAACTTGTTTAAAGAAATAAAGGAGAGTGTTATGAAAGTTGCTGATAAAGAAGAATTGCTTGTTGTACTAGATGAAAATGGAAAAAGTAGTGGAAAAATGGAAAAAAGAAGTGTCGTTCATAAAAATCGGCTTTTTCATAATGAAGTTGCTTTGTGGGTTATAAATGACAATAAAATTTTGCTTCAAAGAAGAAGTCCATATAAAAAACAATTTCCAAATAAACTTGCCCTATGTGCTGGTCACGTGGTAGGAGAGGAAACCTTATTAGAGGCTTTATATAAAGAGGCGAGAGAAGAAATTGGCATAGACCTTTCAAAATATGAAGTAAAGCTTATTACAACACTAAAAAGAGAAGAGGAAAATAACTATTGTTTTTCACACCATTATTATATAAAAGCAGACATTCCTATAAGTGAATTTATAATTCAAGAAGAGGAATTATCAGAGGTTATGTATAAGGATTTTACTTGGTTTAAAGAAAATATGAAAAATGGTAATGAAGAGATTTCATATAAGTGGACTAGTGAATATGCTAGACTTTTTGATGAAATAGAAAAAATAATCAAAATTTAAAAAATCAAAGTGTGATTTTGAAAGAGGTTTGGGTTTAGGTTTTGCAAAAGAGAACTAAAAATCGCCAAAGACAGAGTATATTATATTTAAATATACTTGACAACATAATAACTCAGTAATATAATATTTAAGTAAGTATTGCGAGCTAACTCTTATTTCCAACCTCTTAAGTTTTTAGATTGGCCATATACTTACTTTTTTAATGTCATAAATCAATTTTACATTTATTTTAAATCAAAAGTAAGCATTTTGTTATTTAAATTTTCAAAGAGAAAAGTGCAGTGGAGGATAAATGAAAAATAAAATATTAGTAAAGCGTCATTATTTATTAATAGAAAATCAAAATGATAAAAATGCACCATATTTTGCTTGTAAACTATTAAATCAGTTCGGTGTTGTGGTTGATAAACCTAAAAAATTATCAAGAGAGAATGTGGCTACAATAGCCGAATTTTATGGGACAAAAATTCCCGAAGGTTTTTATAGAAATCCGCAGGATACAAAGTTTTATACTTGTAAAGAATTACTTATAGAACAACTTGTTTCTTATTTTTTAATTGAAAATGTCACAGGTGTTTATTCAATGGATAACGAAACCTTTAAAAGACGCCCTATTTTTAAAACCGCTGTTCCTTTTTATTTGCGTGGCGATGAGATGAAACTCAGAAATTATAAACTTATTACAGAAGAAGAAAGTACAACTGTATTAAAAGAAATTCTTATAAATTTATGCAGTTATACTCGTCCTTGGTCACTTGATGAAAGCAACGAAATGTTTTGGCTCTATATGAATGGATATTATGATGATGAACCTATTAAATGCAAAGATAATATTATAGAGATGTTTATCAAGTTTAAACTTACTAAGTTTTCAAGTAAACTTGACAAGAAAGATGTGGTAAAATTAAGTTTAAGATTAAATAAAGAAAAAAAAGAATTTACTCTTTCTGATGAAGGTAAAACTATTATAGCGATTGCCCTGCAGTCATCAAAAGACTGTGTTTTATCAAAGAAACAGGCAAAATACTTTAACACATTGATAAAAAAGACAGGGATTAAAATGCCGTTAGTTTCAAATAAAAACAATCCTTATTCTATAACTAAAAAACTTGTAAAGGAAGAAAAGGTGTTGGAAGCAGCAAAGGTTTTAGCACAAAATGGTTCTCTTTTACAAAGAAATCTTATATGGCTTCTTTCAAGGGCGACTTTAGATGAATGTGATGCAATTTTAAAGATGGTAGGCATAAACAATCCTATAGTGCTTATTCAACTTATGTTAAGTTTAACGGCTGATGATTATAAGAAAAATAGAGTGTTTAGATTTACAAAAGATAGAAGAGTTAAAAGTCATATTGAAACAGAATACGAACATAAGTATAGAAAATCTATTCTTTCAATCGGTATGAAAAAACATATATCAGAAGTTTTAAATGAAAAAATAGCACTTTATTATAAAAATCTGAAACCTTTAGGCAAAATTTTTATAAGTGAAGAGTTTAAAAAGATAGGCCTTCCGCTTAATACTAGTGCTATGGGTGGCGGGCTTGATGTACTTCCAACAGGAAGTAGACTTGAAATTAAAGGTGACTTTATAAGATCATTCTGTTATTGGAAAGATGCTTTTGATATTGATGCTTCAGTTATATTTATCAAAGAAGATGGTGAAAGAAAATGCTTGTACTGGGGCAATTCTCATTTGAAAGAGTTTGGCGAAAGTGCTTTGACCTCTGGCGATGACAGAAGTGCTAATGGTGCAGAATTTATTGATTTTAAAATCAAAGAAATTAAAGAACTTGGATATAAGTATGCAATATTTACATTAAATGGTTTTGGTTCTAGTTTAAATGAAGGAGAGATATATTGCGGTTATCAAAACAAGAATAATCTCAATACTGAGGTTTGGGAGCCAAAGAATATTGAGTTGAAAATTCAAGTAAAAGGTGATACGCGTGCTTACATAGGCTACGGCATAGATTTTAAAACAAATGAAATAGTTATTTTAAATTCTCTTCTTGCTAGTGGTAATAGAGTGGTTAGTGACTATGAGTACAAAGCAGTTGAAATATATTTAAATAGTATATACCTTACATCATTCAATATGTATAAATTACTTTGTTTAAGAGGTGAAATTACAACCAAACCAGAAGAGGCAGATGTTGTTTTTGATAGAGATTATATTGCTAGTGCAAATCAAACGGTGATTAGACCTTATGATAAAGAAAAACTTGTTAATTTATTAAAGTAATATTAATAAAAATTTCTTATAAATAAAGTTGCCAATATTGACAAAACAAGTTTTATAAATTAAAATGAAAGTATAATAGGAGGGGGATATGAAAGAAAAAGATTTGCCGGTTTTTAATGATTTTGATAATACAGGTTGGGATGTACACTACAAAAAGAATAAATATATTCTCATTAAAAAGGGTGATGTTGAAGTTAAAATCAAAAAGGACGGAACCATTGTAATTAATAATTGGCCAGATAATAAAAATGGAAGTGGCTTTTCTACTAGAGAATTAAAGGATTTAGATAGAATTGTAAACATATTTAGGGAATTGATTAAGAATGATTTTAATGAAATTGAAAATCCTAAGATTCGTGAAGTTAAAAATCCCAAAGGTCCATTTGCTACACCTGAAAACCCAATGGAATATAATCAACCCAAAGGTCCAGATGCATCGCGAAAGGAAAATATTGAAAAAGAATTTATTATTCCACCTTCAGAATATAACATTAAAATTCATCAGCACGGAAGTAATGGTGCTTATGTAAATATGCCAAAAGGTCCAAAGTATGATATCCCAGAGTTAGAAGAAGTGAAAGACCCAGGAGAACTTGTTGATACAATGTCAGAACTTCCTGAAGACGAAATGGGACCAGAAATTCCTATTGAATGTCCAAATAGAAGAAAATTTGAATTTGATAATGAAGATGAAAATAATGGTCCAGAAATGGATATGTAAAAGACAACATAGTTAAATTAAAAAGAGGATAAAAGTATGGATTTGTCTAAATGGACCCCAGCACAAATTTTATCAAGTTTTGTAGTTTGGAACAATGAAGAGAAAAGACTTCAAATGAGAGAGCCTCTAATGGAACTTATTTCAATAGATAAGGAAACAAGAAAAGTAATTATTGAAAATACTGACAATGTTGCTTTTGCTAAAGTGGCAAGAGAACTTGAACTTCCACAACAATATATAGATAAACGTTTTGAAATGGAAAGAAAGCGGTTAGAGCAGGCAGATGAATATCCTGTTCAAGCATTGAGAGAGGCATTTTGTGATTTGGTTTTTCAGGATAACGCAAATAACATTCTTTTGACTATTAAAACTATAGAAGAACGTGCTTTATATGTTGAAGATTATGGCAGAGAATATGAACAATATTCAAAGACCTTTGATCAAATCAAGAAAATTCTCACCTGTAGTGACGATGAGTTTTTAGACAAGATAGATGTTGTAAAAATTATTTCAAAAACTTATGTAGAAAGAGGAGTTAAAGATCTTTTGAGAAAACTTTTTGAAAAGGCAGAAAAGGATTTTCAGGCAGAACTTGGTCAAAAAGTAGAAGAAAGTGCGTCAAGATTGTTAGATGGGGTAGAACCTAAGATCTATCAAACACTAGACGGGAAAAGGGTGAAATACTATTCGCTTGAAAATCAATCAGCAAACCAAAGAGATTTTGCAATTTTGTCCAGAACTGTTTATGTTGGCGATTTAGAGGATCACGGAATGCTTGGTGAAGACGGAATGCAAAAATTTATTGAATATAATTCTAGAAGAGATCATCTTTGTTATAGCGTAGTAGGACAAAATACCTCTGGGGGATTTGGTAGTTCGAACAAAGTTAAAGTTGCTTTCGGCTTTTCAAACCTAGGTGAAGGAGAAATGATTTCTTGTAATCATCACGACGGACAAACTGGACAGATAGGTATTAAAAAGGGCAAATACGTTCAAAGACAAGAATTTCTTCCTCTTGACAGGTTTATGAAAAGAACACCTAGTTATAACGAAGTTGCTTTTGAAAAGCCAGAAACGATTTTGCCAACTATGGTTATAAGTTTTGATAATGAGCCTACTGAAATCGAAATTGCCACTGCTGCCAGTCTCGATATTCCAATTATTCATATTGATGTAGAAAAGTATCCGACACCAGATCTTGATGAAGCAGATAGGGATGCGAAAGAAAATTGGAACAGGAAAAATGAATACTACAACAATGGAGAAGTTTCCTTTACTGGTCCAATTTATGATAAATTACCAATTCAACCTATTATTGAACAATAGTTGTTTATAAAAAATAAAAATGCATTATGGTTTTTCCGTAATGCAGTTTTTTAATTAGGTTATTTAAAGTAACTTAGTTGTTTGTAAGTATTGAAACAAGTGACAGGGTCGCAACAACAGCAGTATCACAACGTAAAATGCGTTTGCCTAGACTAATACAGGTAGAATGTTTTTTAAGAAGAGTTGCCTCTTCTTCACTAAACCCACCTTCATTTCCAACAATGACAGCAATTTTTTGCTTATTAGAAAGAATACTTGGACTAAATGGTTGTTCTTCATTTTCATAGGCAAATAGCACTAAGTCATATTCTTTTAATAATGAAGGAATCTGCTCTATTTTTATTGGCGAAGAAAAGTCAACCAGTTTAGACCGCTCACATTGTTTGCAGGCTGTAATTATTTGGGTGGCAACTCGCTCTTTTTTTATCTCTTTTATCATAGTGTACTTGCTAGTAAAAGGTATAATTTTATTTACTCCAAGTTCCACACTCTTGGCAATAATATTGTCAAAATATTCTTTTTTAGGGAGCATTTGAAATAAAGTTATTTCTCTTTGAGGAAGAGCAGGGCAGATATTTTTTTCTTTTATAGATAAAAGGCAATCATTTTTATTAATTTTCTCTACCACGCAAAGATAGTCATATTCATCATCAATACAGGCGATGACTTCTTCACCTTCAGTTATTCTTAAAACTTTCTTGAGGTGCAATAGTTCAGCCCCTTCAAGAATAATCTTACCATTAAATTTTCTTCCAAAAAATCTTTTCATACGAGGAGTATAACATTTTAGATTTAAAAAGTAAAATGTAAAGAAGAAAATTAAATGAAAAATTAAACTACTTGTAATATTAGAAATGATATGATATACTGCTTTTATGAAGAAAATGTTTGTTGTTTTGTTTCCGCAAGAAGAGTATGTTGGAAGGGATAAAGGGTATATTCCGCATTTTAATGAATGTATTAAAAGGCGTTATCAAGAAAAAGGTTATGAAGTTTGTGCAGTAAATTATATAGATTCCGATGGGTTTGTAAAACTTCCAAAAATCAAGAGAGTTGATGCAGATATTTCCTTTAAACAATCTTCACCTTATTTTACAGAGTTTCCTAAAGTGCCAGATTTTAGAAAAATTGCAGGGGATTTGAAAGTGGAAGGCTATGATGAGGTTGTTGTTGGAGGCTATCACTGCTTTGACTGTGTACAAAAACTGGCTATGGAAATCTATGCTTTAAATCCTAATGTTATGATAGATACAGAACTTACTGAAATGTTTTTGCATAGACACAGGATGAACGATTTTGATATTGAGAATTTTAACCCAAATCAAAAAATTGATTCATTTCTTTCACTCGAAGGAGAACCTGATGCTTGGCAAGTTGAACGAATGTTAAAGAAATATTCTCATCCTATTTGGTGTATAACTGACCAATATAAAAAATATTTAAATGATTTATTAGAAAGTAATATAGAAAAAGAATAAATTTTAAGGAGAACTATATGAAAATAACTTGGCGAAATGGAGAAGTCCCTGAAGGAATGAAAATAAAACAAGTTTATGGATTAGTTTTTACAACTGATGGCAGAATGCTTATTAGAATTGAATATGTAAATGGAAAAAGAAACTATACTTTAGCGGGCGGAAGACCAGAGGTTTATGATAAAGATAGAGTTGCCACGCTAAGACGAGAACTCATTGAAGAAGTTAATACTGAAATTGAAGATGAAGTAATTATGGTGGGATATCAGGAAATTGATGAGGAGAACGGAAAACCTGCTTATGCTCAGGTACGTATGACTGCCATTATTAAAAATATAGGCGACAAATACCCTGACCCAGATACTGGTGATACATATGATAGACTTTTGACAACGCCAGAAAAGGCTATCAAACTAATTAACTGGGGCGAAGTTGGTGAAAAACAGATTATGAGGGCAAAAGAAATTGCAATGGAAAGACTCGGAATAAAAGCTTTTCGTGATTATGATGAAGAGGTATAAAAATAATAAAAGGATTGCATTATGGAGGAAAAAGAACTTTTAAAACTTTCTGTTAAAGAACTTATTGATATGGGGGTATGTCCAACCTGCCTTGATAGAAAATATAATGGGGCAATTTATGGAGATAGTAGCAAACTCAAACTTTATGAGGATGAAGATATAGAATGCTTGTTTGTTGGCAACCCTAGAGCAAAAGGACATTCTATGATTTCTACAAAGGTGCATTATCACGATATGAGCGAGGCACCAGATGAAATTAATGAAAAGATTATACGCTTTTCAAAATGCCTTATGCAAATTCTTTGCGAGGTTTATGGCTGTGAAAGAGTGTATCTTTGTACTATGAGTGATGGACCTATGAACCATTACCACGTTCAACTTATTCCTAGATATCCATACGAGGAGAGAGGCTCAAAAAACTTTGTAAAACCAAGAGGTGAATATATTTACGAAGAAGTAAGTTTTTTAAAAGTCAAAAGATTGTTAGAAGAATATGCAAAAGAAAATAACTAAAAAAGACCTTATTGGTCTTTTTTTTGTTGTTTTATCAATGAATTTGATAGAGCGTGTAGTGCTTCGGTTATTCCTTCTATATTTACTTTATTACTTAAAAATATATTTTTTCCCGCTACCTTGCAGTTGTCAAAGCCAACAAAGTATGTTTTGCTTTTGAAACTCGTGTTAAGCATATTTAAGTCTTCTTCGCCGTCACCGCCAACTATAATAAAATCAAACAATGTTTTATCCTTTAAAAAGTTTTCAACAAAATTAGTTTTAGATAATTCTTTAGGTACAATATCAATTCCATAGCCATATTTGTCATTAAATTCAACTAATTTGCTGTTTTTTACCACTTTTTTGACGTTTTTTATAAAATTTATATGATTTTGTGTTGGGTTTTGCATTTCAAAACTTAATACAGACTTATAACCATTTATTGGAGAACAACCATATTCTTTGCTAAGTGAAATAATATTTTTGGTGTCACTATCATTGTTTCTTGAAAAGCAAAGTTGAAATACTTTCTTTTCTTTTGTCAGGAAATAGCCACCATACTCAAACGCAATTCCTTCTAATATATCTCTTCTCTTTTTTTCAGAAAATCCCTTATCTAGGTTCAAAAGAATTTTTTCTGCTGATGCTTGATTGTTTCCAGTAGTAATAATGAGTTTTGTTTGTATTTTGCAAATGTTTTCAAGTTCTATAATGCTATTGAAAAACATATCAAATAAATTTTTATTTAATTCTCCGTTGTTAATTAGCTCATTTGTTGTATTTGAAAAGTCAAGAAATATGTAAACATTGTTCATATTTAAAGAATAAATTTTTTATATCCATTCTGTCAATAAAATTAAATAGCAAATTTAAACAAAGGTGTTGACAAGACTTTTTGATTATGTTATTATGTAATTACATAATTCCGTAAAAATAAAAGGAGGCTGTTATGGAAGAAATGGAAATTATTATGTCAAAACTTGAGGAAATGGAAAATAGGATTGCTAAACTTGAAAAAGAGGATAGTCCGCAAAAGAAAGAAACTGCACTTTATGGCAAGTATACAGTTGACCCTAAAAAGATGAATTATGGGGAGTTTGCATTTGTCGGCCGTTATCAATCTGAAGATGGTAACTTTAGTTCAACTTTTGGCGATGATTTTATTATGATAAAAAATGTTTTAAAACAAAGTTCTTTTGAAATGGCAAAAATAATTGATGCTTTTGCAAGTGTTGAACGAATTGATATGATAAAACTTCTTATGAATAAAAGGCTTTCACCAAAAGAACTTATGGAAGAATTAAAATATCCAACAACAGGAAAACTTTATCACCATTTATCATATTTGGAAAAGATAGGTCTTGTTACAAAAAACGAGGATAAATATTATATAACTCCTAAGTGTATCAGTGCGGTAGTTTTAATTTTAACTGGAGCGCAAAAGATTGTAAGAAGTGATACTCATTAAAATTTTTACAACCTTTTATTAAAGAAAGCATATAAATCATTTATGTGCTTTTTATTTATATTATAATTTAAACTTTATTTAAAAAGTTGACAAATTATTTTATTTTTTTTATCATATTAATTGCTATAATTTTTAGTAAAATGGAGGAAAAATGCTAAAGCTATTTCGTTATTTAAAAGCAAAAGAGTGGATTTTTATTGCAATAAGCACGGCATTTATTGTCTTTCAAGTTTGGCTAGATCTTAAACTTCCAGATTATATGGCGAAGATTACAACTCTTGTTCAGACCGAGGGAAGCAAAATGAGTGAAGTTTGGGAAGCTGGTGGTTATATGCTTGCCTGTGCCCTTGGAAGTTTGCTTACATCTATTGTAATAAGTTTTATTGCATCAAGAGTATCTGCAGTACTTTCATATAGGATGAGAGAGGCGATTTATAATAAAGTTGAATCTTTTTCAATGGAGGAAATTAAAAACTTTTCAACATCAAGTTTAATTACAAGAACTACCAATGATGTATCCCAAGTTCAATTTACTCTTACTCTTTCCCTTCAACTTCTCGTTAAAGCACCGGTTATGGCTATTTGGGCAATTTGCAAGATTTCTAACAAAGGTTGGCAATGGTCTGTTGCAACTGCCTGTGCAGTAGCAATTCTTATTGTAATGCTTGCAGTAGTAATCATATTTGCTATACCTAGATTTAAGAAAATTCAAAAATTAACCGACAATTTGAACAGCGTTACCCGTGAGAACCTAGACGGTCTTAGAGTGGTTAGAGCATATAACGCGGAAAAATATCAAGAAAAGAAATTTGATAAGGCAAATGATGAACTAACTAGAAATCATTTGTTCACAGGGCGAGTAATGGCAATTATGAATCCTGGAATGACTCTTATTTCTAGCGGACTTACTCTTGCAATTTATTGGATAGGTGCTTATCTTATCAATAACTCATCGTATCCTGCAAATCTTCAACTCTTTTCAGATATGGTAGTGTATATTTCTTATGCAATGCAAATAGTAATGTCGTTTATGCTTCTAATAATGATATTTATGATGTTGCCAAGAGCAAGTGTATCAGCAAAGCGTATTAATGAAGTGCTTGATACCGAACCTAAGATTTTAGATGGAACTTTAAACTCTTCATCAAATGAAGGAACTGTAGTATTTAATAATGTAAGTTTCAAATATCCTGATGCACAAGAATATGTTGTGAGAAATGTAAGTTTTACGGCTAACAAAGGGGAAACGATTGCCTTTATCGGTTCGACAGGTAGCGGAAAGAGTACAATTATAAATTTGATTCCAAGATTTTATGATGTTACTGATGGTGAAATTCTTATTGACGGCGTCAATGTAAAAGATTATTCACAGAAAGAACTTCATAATAAGATTGGGTATGTACCACAAAGAGCAGTGTTATTCGCAGGAACAATTAAATCAAATATAGATTTTGGCGACAGTGGAAAAGGTGAGATGAGTGAAGAAAATATGGCAAATGCTGCGGAAATCGCTCAGGCTAAAAACTTTATTGACAAATTGCCAGAAAAATTTGATGCTAGAGTTGCTCAGGCGGGAACAAACTTCTCGGGTGGACAAAAACAGCGTATTGCCATAACAAGAGCGGTTGCTAGAAACCCAGAAATATTTATCTTTGATGACAGTTTTTCAGCACTTGACTACAAAACTGATAGAAAGCTTAGGAAGGAACTTAAATCAAAGACTGCTGATGCTGTTACTTTTATCGTTGCTCAAAGAATAGGAACGATTAAGGATGCAGACAAGATTATCGTACTTGAAGCAGGTGATGTTGTTGGTATGGGCAAACACGAAGAACTTTTATCTTCTTGTGAGGTCTACCGAGAAATAGCACTTTCACAATTATCAAAGGAGGAACTTGGACAATGATTGAAGAAAATGAAAATGTAAATCTTGCTAATGAAGAAAGTACAAGTGAAAACTTTGAAGAAAATGTTGAAAATGAAGAAGATATAGTAGAAATAAAAGAAAATACTACAAAAAATGAAGAAATACAAGAAAACAACAAAAAAACAAAGAAAAATAAGAAGGTAAAACGAGAAAAATATAAATTCTCTGAAACTTGGGGGAAATTGTTTTTATATTGTAAAAGGTTTCTTCCTGCAATAATAATCGCACTTATTTTTGCGGTTGGTGGAACTGTATTTACAATTCTTGGGCCAGATAAGATGAGTGATATGACAGCGGTTATTACGGAAGGATTTGGCGGTAATATGGATTTAAAGCTTATTACCTCTATTGCACTAACGTTGGTTGCTTTCTATGCTTCAAGTGTAGTTTTGTCTTACTTCCAAGGTTTTATAATGGCAACTGTTACTCAAAAAATAACTAGAAAAATGAGAGAGGATATTTCAACCAAAATCAATCGTCTTCCACTAAAATATTTTGATAACACAAGTCACGGTGATATTCTTTCTAGAGTTACAAATGATGTTGATACAATAGGGCAAACATTAAATCAAAGTATAGTAGGTCTTGTATCCGCAATTTCACTTTTTGTAGGAACCGTAATAATGATGTTTATTACAAGTTGGATACTTGCACTTGTTGCTATTGCCTCATCGCTTGTTGGCTTTGTTGTAATGATGCTTATAGTGGGTAGAAGTCAAAAGTACTTTAATGCCCAACAAAAACTCCTTGGTGATATTAATGGTCATATTGAAGAAGTTTATTCTGGGCATAATGTTGTTAAAGCATATAATGCTGAAGAAAAATTGCAAAAATCTTTTGATAAAATAAATAAAAAATTATATAAGACTTCCTATAAAGCACAGTTTTTAGGCGGACTTATGCCTCCGCTTATGAGTTTTGTTGGAAACCTTGGCTATGTTACTGTCTGCGTTGTTGGTGCAGTATTAACGATGAAAGGTAGTATGGGGTTTGAAGTAATTGTAGCATTTATGATTTATGTTCGTCTGTTTACTCAACCTCTTTCTTCTATTGCTCAAAGTATGTCAAACCTTCAAATGGCAGGTGCGGCAAGTTATCGTGTTTTTGAATTTCTTGGAGAAAAAGAACTTGCTGATGAGAGTGAAAAAACGCAAGTGCTTACATCGGCTGAAGGTAATATTGAATTTAAAGACATTAAGTTTGGTTATAATGAAGACAAAATTATTATAAATGACTTCTCCGCAAAAGTTAAAGCAGGGCAGAAAGTGGCGATTGTTGGACCAACAGGAGCGGGTAAAACTACTATGGTTAATCTGCTTATGAGATTCTATGAAACAAATAGCGGTGAAATCTTGGTTGACGGTGTTGAAACTCAAAACTTGACAAGAGAGAATGTACACGACCTATTTTGTATGGTGCTACAAGATACTTGGCTGTTTGAAGGAACGATTTATGACAATATTGTTTACAATAATAAGGATATACCTCTTGAAAGAGTTGTTCAGGCGTGCAAGGCGGTAGGGCTTCATCACTTTATTCAAACTCTTCCAGAAGGATATCAAACTCCACTAAATGAAGAGGCAAATCTTTCTGCCGGACAAAAACAACTTATTACCATTGCTCGTGCAATGGTTGATAATGCTCCAATGCTTATATTAGATGAGGCGACAAGTAATGTTGATACTAGAACAGAAATCTTAATTCAAAATGCTATGGATAAACTTATGGTTGGTAGAACGTCAATAATAATTGCTCATAGACTTTCAACTATAAAAAATGCCGATCTTATTCTTGTAATGAAAGATGGAGATATAATAGAAAGCGGAAATCACGAAACGCTTATTAGTAAAGGTGGTTTCTATGCTGATCTTTATAATAGTCAGTTTGAAAAACTAGCATAGTATTTAATTTGGTTACTTACAGGCTGAGTGTAATGAAATATTTATTAAAAAAATCTTGATTTAATCAAGGTTTTTTTGTTGTTATTTTTTAATAATTCATTTAATTATTTAAGATAAAACAATATTAAAAATAATAGGTAAAAATAAAAAATTATGATATACTTAAACTAAGAGGGTAAAATGATTTATAAAAACTTGAATGCTTTTCATAGAAAGGATATTGCGACACTTGTTGGCGTAACAAGTTATGTTAATTATGATTACAGCGAAGAACGATATGAATTTTTTAAAAATAGAGTTGAGATCAAGGCGGATGTTGTTTTAATTCCTGTAAAGTATAGTCTAGAGGAGTACCGAGAAGAAAAAGACCACATTGCAACCTATTGCAAGGTTACTTCGGTTAGGCTTGATAATGATAATAAAACAATAGTAGTAGGTTATAGTGGTGAAAAAAGATGTAGAGTTGTGGATTTTCGTGTAGAAGGTTCATCTCTTTTTGTTGACATTGAACTGTTAGACAACCAGATAATACAGCCTGAACATAAGGATATCGTTAAAGAGATATTTGATATTTTTAAAGAATATATAAAGTATGACAATGTTTGGCTTGATGTCATTGAAGAGGTGAGAAATCCTAAAAGCATAGAAAAGTTGATTGAAAATATTGTTATAGGTTGCAGATTTGAAGTTGATGCAAAACGCAAACTTGTTGCAGAACTTGATGCTACAAAAAGACTCGAAATATTAAAGTCAGAACTCGAACTTAGACTTCTTGAACAGCAGTCTGAAAAGGGACAGGATTTAATTATTTATTATAAACGCATTATTAATGAACTTGATATATCTACAGATATAAAAAGAGTTTTTTATGATGAACTTAAAAGACTTAAAGTATCTCGACCTGGGAATAGCGAATATGCAAATATTATTGATTGGCTTGATAGATTTATCGCTCTTCCTTGGAACAAGGTTAGAGAGGAAAACAATGATATAGACCTTGCAAGAAAAATTCTTGATGAAAGCCATTATGGAATGAATGACCTAAAAGAAAAGATAATTGATTATATCGCACTCAAAAATATAAGCGGAAAAAATCCAAGTCAAATACTTTGTTTATATGGACCTCCTGGAGTTGGTAAAAGCACAATAAGTCGTTCTATTGCAAAAGCACTAAATAAAGATTTTTATGGTTTTTCACTTGGTGGAATAACTAATCCAGAAGAAATTAATGGTATGAAAAGATTTTTTGTCGGTGCAAAACCTGGAAGAATTTTAGAGGGGATTGAAAGGGCGCAAAGCAAAAATTGTGTGATTATGCTGGATGAAATTGATAAGATGATTTCAAGTCCACAACACGGTGACCCATATAGTGTGCTTCTTGAGGTACTTGATAAAAATCAAAATAAAGAATTTAAAGATAGATATTTTGATATTCCTTTTGACCTATCTCAGGTAATGTTTATAGCAACAGCAAATGATCTTACAACCATTCCAGAGCCTCTTAAAAACAGAATGGAAATTCTGCTTATTGAGGGATACTCGCTTGACGAAAAGGTTAAAATTGCTAGAGATTATATTTTAAACCGGGCTTTAAAAGAAATTGGTGTTGAAGAAGGGCTTATAAAGATTAGCGATGATGACCTTGCCACAATTATTGAGGATTATACTTTTGAAAGTGGTGTAAGACAACTTGAAAGAGTTATTCTTCAAATTTGCAAAAAGTATTTAATTAAATGCTATCTTGATAAAGAAGAAATTAAACAAACTACAATTACACTTGATCAGGCTAGAGAATACTTAGGAGAATACAATGAAGAGGGTTACAACATTGCTCTTCCTGATGAGGTGGGTGTTGTAAATAAACTTAGTGTTGTAGGTCCCATTGGAGATGTTTCAAGACTTGAAATATCACTTGTTAAAGGAACTGGAGAACAAATACTTTCTGAAAACCTCGTTGGAACTGCTAAAGGTACTTTCAAAACTGTATTTGGTCTTGTTATATCAAAAGCACAAGAGTGGGGAATTGACGAAAAGGTGTTCAGCGAAAACAATTTCTATATTCATTCTCCTTTCCACGCAGTTAGACACGATGGTCCGTCAGGTGGTATTGCAGATGTTGTAGGTCTTTTATCTGCTATTAAGGAGCAGCCAGTTAACCATAAACTTGCATTTACTGGTGAAATAACTTTAAAGGGTATGGTACTTCCTATTGGTGGACTTAAGGAAAAATTGCTTGCCGCACAAAGGAATAAGATTGAAACAGTGTTGCTTCCACTTAAAAACAAAAAAGATATTGATAAATTATCAAGTGAAATCATAGGTGATATGAAAATCAAATATGTTGATAATATTGACGAAGTTTATGATTTTGTATTTAATAAAAAAGGTATGTTATAGGAGGAAATTATGATTTTAACAGTTGCTCAACAACAATATGCTGTTGACCATATGGTAGGTTGGCTTGCTCATCCAAACGAACTCGGCGAAAAGCCAGAAAAGATTGAAATTGATAGAATTTTTGATTTTGAGGGACAGGGCTTTGTTGTTTTAAAATTCAAAAAGAAAGGGAGTGATACTTGGTCATTCGGTGTATGTGGAGGATTTGTTGAAGGCAGGGTTGAAGATGACGGCATAATTTGGAGTGAACTTGAACCCTACAATGAACAAGGCTTAATTGAAAAATGTAAAGTTTATATTAATTATGTTAAAGAACAGCGAAAGAATGATATTTTTATTAAAATTGCTTCGCTTCGCGATGAAAAAAAATGGCAAGAGATTGTTGAACTTGTTGATAGTAATATTGAGAAATATAAAATGCCACGAGAGGGAGCAAAAGGAAAATGCTTCCAATTTGGGCATATGTTTGATATGTTATACTATCAATTTCAAAATCCTGGTCAAAAGTTTGAATGGGTGAAAAATCAAGAGGCGTCACTTTTACAACGCAAACTTTTTGCTCTTATTGAAATGAATGATGATAGAGCATTTGAGGTTGCTGATGAAATACTCAAACTCTCTCCTTACGATGTGCCAAATATGAATGAGGTTGCAGAACTTTACAAAGCAAGACGTGATTTTGTTTCTTGCAAAAAACAACTTGAAAAAATGTATCCATATATTTGGAATTCTACTCAATTTGCAAAATACATTCGTTCTTATGCTTGGCTAGCTATTGAAGAGGGGAATATTGAGGCTGCTGTACATTATCTATCTTGGTCACTTAATTTTGACTCAAGTGATTCTTGTATTAAGTTTGTAGACGGAGAACTTGGATACATTCAAAATAAATATGGCTTTAAGCAAGTTCCTCGCCCATCATTTAAAAAATCTTTTGAATACTTTACAAGTAAACAACTTAAAGTCTTTCCAAGCAGAGATGCCGTTTCATTTAGTATGAATTTATATGATTTACTATTAAGAAATAAAGAGATAAATGTTTCATTAAGAGAGGAAGCAAAACGAAACCTTATCGCAATTAACTCTGTTTGGGGAACTGGTGAAGTTGATGCAAAAATGGTTGAGGTAAATGTTCTTACAGAAAATAGACTTGTAGTTAATTTTAAATATGGTTTCCATTTTGAGGTAAATAAGACGTATCAAAATTCAGAGGTAAAGGGCGATAATATTATTGAACTTCAATCTGCTGTTGACAGCAATTCTCATATTAGTATTAGAGCGGTTTCTGCCTTTGAAACAGATGCTCAATTTGAGAAAATTGTAGACGGTGCTATTGAGGTATATAAGGCTTCAGCACAAGATATTTATAAAGAGGAAGTTGTTGAGTTTGTACCAGGTAAAGGTGTAAAAAAGATTATAATGAATAATCCTGGTGGCGGACAGACTGAACATTATTATGTTAAACTAAATACTGATGTTGTAGGCGAGGTTATAGTAAATGTAACTG
The DNA here is from genome assembly GCA_949096025.1 of uncultured Eubacteriales bacterium. Taxonomy (GTDB): domain Bacteria; phylum Bacillota; class Clostridia; order Christensenellales; family UBA1242; genus Caccovivens. Next base: position 6,282 of record CARXKP010000006.1, on the reverse strand, counting down.
ACGAAAATAAACAAGAAATTAGAAAAGTTCTAAAGACTTGGGAGTTTTTTAACTAAATTTTTCTTGTAGAAAAAGAATAATTTAAGATTTATAATTTAGAGGATATATGGAATATATAGAAATAAAACAACTATTAGAAGAGAAAGGTCAAATTCAATTACTACGATTTTATGATAAACTTGATGATAAAGAGAAGTCAGTTTTACTTAATCAAATTGAAAATATTGATTGGAATTCAATATCTCCAGAAGAAGCTGATGAAGAAGGAGAAATAGAACCTATTGAAGGTGTGAGTTGCCAAGAAATAAGAAAAAATAGCGAAATGTTTTTCAAAATCGGAAGTGAGCAGTTAAAATCAGGTAAGGTGGCGGCTGTACTTCTTGCAGGTGGGCAGGGAACTAGACTTGGCTCATCTCTTCCAAAAGGAATGTTTGATATAGGGATAAATGCAACTAAGTATATTTTTGAATTTCATATAGAAAATCTAAAGAAAGTATGTAAGGATACAAATGGAAAAGTTCCTCTGCTTATTATGACTAGTGAGAAGAATGATAGTGTAACTAGAGAATTTTTTGCAAGGCATAATTATTTTGGTTATCCAAAAGAGGATATTTATTTCTATGTTCAAGATATGGCTCCCGCAACTGACTTTGAAGGCAGAGTGTTACTTGAAGAGAAGGGAAAAATTGCACTTTCTCCAAATGGAAATGGCGGATGGTTTTCTTCTCTTGTAAGAGCGGGACTTCTCGATAAAATGGAAGAGCGAAAAGTAGAATGGTTCAATGTTTTTTCTGTGGACAATGTGCTTCAACATATTGCTGATCCGCTTTTTGTTGGTGCGACTATCGCAAACAACTGTCAGTGTGGATCAAAAGTTGTTAAGAAAACTTGTCCTGAAGAAAAGGTTGGAGTGCTTTGCTTAAAAGGTGGCAGGCCTCACGTTGTTGAATACTATGAACTTTCTTCTGAAATGGCGAATGAGAAAATTGATGGAGAACTAGTTTATAAGTATGGTGTAATATTAAATTATCTATTCAATGTAAATAGACTTAAAGAGATAGCATCAAAAAATATTCCACTTCACATAGTGAAAAAGAAGGTGGAGTATATTGATGAAAATGGTGAAAAAGTTATTCCAGAAAGGGAAAACGCCTATAAATATGAAACGCTAATTCTTGACCTTGTAAGACTAATGGGACAGTGTTTACCTTATGAAGTTGAAAGAGAGAAGGAGTTTGCACCTGTTAAAAACCGCACAGGTGTTGATAGTGTAGACAGTGCAAGAGAACTACTTCAAAAAAATGGATTTTCAATTTAATTTTGTTAAATTTTATTAATATTGATTTTTAGGAGGGAAAATGCTTCTTAATTTTATTGGTAATGGAAGTGCTTTTAATGTAACAAATGGTAATACAAGTGCCTTTTATCGTGAAGGCGATAAGTTTTTACTTCTTGATTGCGGTGAAACTGTAATGGAAAGGATAATTAAATCAAAACTTCTAGATGGAGTAAATAAAATTTATATTGCAAATACTCATTTACACGGTGACCACGCAGGCTCATTATCAAGTTTTATTTATTATTCTTTTTATGCAAAAGGAATTGTACCAAGAATAGTTGCAAGCGATTATCCTTTAAAAGATAAAGAACTTGCCACCTTTCTTCAATTTTCAGGCACAAATAAAAATTTTTATTCTTTTTGCGGAGAAAATCTTGAAAATGAATTTTGGGGCATTAAATCATTAAAATATAATAAGGTATCTCACGATAATAAAATCACTGCCTCTTACGCAATTAATATTACTATGGCGGACGGTAAGAAGATTTATTTTTCAGGTGATACAAACGACTTTGAATATATTAAAGCCGTAGGCAATGCACTTCGAGAGGGAGATGAATTTTATTGTGATACCTGTTTTGCAGAATATGAAGGTAATGTTCATTGTAATATTCATCGGCTAGCACAGGCAATTCCTGAAGAAAAAAGAGGGCAAGTTTATTCAATGCATTTAGATAACAATAATGAACTTTTATATTATATAAATTATTATGGTTTTAAGCTAGCAGAAAACATAGATTTATTACAAAACGATAGTTATCTCTATTAATAATTATTTTTACTATTGACAAAAAGTATTAAATGTAGTAAGATAAACATAAATTTTGTTTTTTAAAGGAGCGATATGTCAGAACTTGAAAATGAAAGATTACATTTAAAGCAAGTGCTACAACAACTTGACGAGCGAAAACAATTTGTTGTAGATAAACTCGAAAGCGTAAAGCGTATGAGTGACTTAGATATGGCTAAGACAGTTAACGAAATTTATGATAGAGAGTACTTTAATATAAAAAAACATTATAGTTCACCATACTTTGCTAAGATTATTTATAAAGACGATAAAGAAGCGACAGATGATGTTATGTACATTGGAAAGGTTGGGTTTCAAGATAAATTCAGCAATGAAATTGTAGTTGATTGGCGTGCACCTGTTGCTTCTTTATATTATAATAGTGAAGTTGGTAGAGCATCTTATCATTCTCCAGAAGGAGTGAAAGAGGGAGAACTTAAACTTAAAAGACATACAAATATTGAAAATTGTTTTTTGAAAGATTATACAGACAGCGACTCAATGACGAATGATGAACTTCTTAAACCATATCTGACTGTATCAGCTGATAAAAGACTTAAGTCGATTGTTGCAACTATTCAAAGGGAGCAAAATGAGATTATTCGTGCACCCAAGTCAAACATCATAGTTCAGGGTGTTGCAGGAAGTGGAAAGACAACGGTGGCATTACATAGACTTTCCTATCTTATCTACCAAATGAGGAAATTTGATTCAACAAGCGACTTTATGATTATTGCTCCAAATAATCTATTTTTAAATTATATTTCTCAGGTACTCCCAGAACTAGATACTGGCAATGTGTCACAACTTACGATTGAAGAACTTACATCTATTCTTGTAAAAGAAAAGTTTAAGATATTAAATAAGAATGAAACTTTAAGAAAGATAGCCGAAGGAGAAGAGGCTAAGTGGTATCTAAAACTAAAAACTAGCCTTGATTATAAAAATCTTCTTGACGAGTTTTGGGCAAAAGAAGAAAAAAATTATATCCCTGAAAGATACACCTACCGAGGAATTGAGTTATATTCTCGTGATGAACTCTATAACACTTTTAAGGGGATTAAGTCAGGGAATATCCAAACTGACTTACTAAAAATGTGCGAAAATGTTGCAAATAAATTAAAGCATATTGATTATCGAGAACAACTTTTAGAAAGACTTTTAGAAAGGGCAAAAGAGAGCGATGTAGATATTTCTCTTCAAGAAAAGTGGGATTTAAATAGACTATTTGAAAAGGGTGGAACATCATTTTTTAAAAAGCAGACAAAGACAAAAAATTTCTCAGTTATAGAAATCTATAAAAAATTTTTGCAAAGTCTAAAAAATTTTGATAAATACAAAGAACTTTCTGAAGATAGCCTAAGGCTATTAAAGAAAGGAGAAATTACTTTTGAAGATATACCTGCCTTTATTTATCTTGCAAGCAAACTTTATCTTTGTGATAGTTTTGATAATATCTGCAATGTTGTAATAGATGAAGCACAGGATTTTGGCTTGTTTCATTTTTATGTCATTAAAAAATTATTTAAAAATGCGGTTTTTGATCTTTATGGAGATATGAACCAAGCAATATTCAGTTATAGTTCAATAAATGACTGGAATGAAGTTTCTGAAAATATTTTTAAAGGAAACAATAGTTATTACGAGCTTATCAAAAGTTATCGTACCACCATTGAAATTATGGATATAGCAAATCTTGTTGGGAATGTCACAAATCTTGTAAAGAGCAACTCTGTTATTAGACACGGAGATAAAGTTCGTGCTATAAAATATGATGCTAAGTGTTTTAACCAACAAATTTTAGATGTTGTAGGGGAAGAGGCGAAGAAATATAGCACAGTTGCAGTTCTTTGTAAAAGTAATAAAGAATGTGAAAGAATAAATGAAGTGCTTTTGTCAAATGGAGTTAAAAGTAAACTCTTAAATGAAAAGAATAATCAAATAGAGGGAGTGGTACTTCTTACTATTCAAGAGGCGAAAGGTCTTGAATTTGATAGTGTTATATTAAACGATGTTTCAAAAGACAATTTTGATAAAAATAGTGGTCACGATATGAGACTACTGTATGTTGGACTTACAAGAGCAATGCATAATATGATAATTATGTCAAAAGGTGAACCAACAGAGGCATTAAAGCCTGTGTTTGAAAATTAGAGGGAAAAATGAAAACTGAATTTGAAGTTAGATTTTTAGAGATAAATGTTAAAGGGATTGAAGATAAACTAAACGCACTAGGTGCCAAAGAAATTGGAAATTGGAAGCAAAAGAGAAATACCTATGATTTAATTCCAAAGAAAGAAAACTCTTGGCTCAGACTTCGCAATAATGGAGAAAAAACAACTCTTACCGTTAAAGAAATTTTGACTGATAAGATAGATGGAACGAAAGAACTTGAAATCGAAGTTAATGATTTTGATGAAACTGCCCTCATCTTGCGAAAAATAGGGTTGCAAGAAAGAAATTATCAGGAGAATAAAAGACATCAATTTCTTTTAAATGGTGTAGAGATTGATATAGACTTTTGGCCTTTAATACCACCGTATCTTGAAATTGAAGGTGAGAGTGAAGAGGAGATTAAAAAGGTAGCAAGTCTGCTCGAACTTGATTATTCAAAAGCAATTACAATGGATGTTACAGACATCTATAATAAGATTTATGATATAGACATTTTAAATATAAAATTATTAAAATTTTAATAAAAAAGCACTTGCGATTGAAGTGTGAAGCAATATTTCGCAAGTGCTTTTTTGATAAGCAAGAAAAATTTTTCAAGCATTATCATTTTATTAATTAAAAATCTGAAAAATATAAAAACCAAAATAGAAGTTTAAGAAGGGGAAAACGAAATTAAAGATTTCTTATATTTGTCAAATTTTTGATTAATCTTTACTAAAGTAGGCAACCGCTATTGCGCCCGGCCCTACGTGTGTTCCGATAGTACTTCCTATAGAAAAGCTAGGAATTGTTTCTGCTTTTTCTTCCCATATTGATTTACTATCTTCTAAGTATTTTTTCAAGAGAGAATCCTCAAGTCCAGAATATCCTACTACATAAGGCATATCAAAGTCTATTGCTTTTTGTGCAATCATCTGCATAAGAAGGTTATTGCCTTTTTTAGAGCCTATAGCCTTTCCTGTCAATTTTACTTCTCCGTCTATAACAGAAACAACAGGTTTTAAACTCATAAGTTCACCGGCAAATGCCTTAACCATAGAGATTCTTCCGCCTTTCTGTAGATATTTTAAGGTGTTAAGAAGTGCTACTAGTTGAATTTTATTCTTTTTTTCTTCTATATTATCTACAATTTTTTTTAATGATATGTTTTGTTTTAATAATCTAATAGCATAAAAAATTAATATTCGCTCGCCAATGCAAACATTATTACTGTCAATAACAACTACTTTATCATTATATTTTTTAGATGCCTCTTTTGCACTATTAAATGTTCCACTTAGTTTTGATGACATTGTAATACAAAGAACTTCGCTTCCGTCTTTTGTCATCTCTTCAAACTTTTCATTGAAACGATATTCGTTAATTTGGCTGGTCTTTGGAAATATGTTTGTTTCAATAAGTTTTTCAAAAAATTCTTTATGGCTTAAATTTACACCATCTAAATATTCTTCGTCGCCAAAAGTAACTTCCATAGGAATCATTTCTATTCCAAGATTTTTTGCCTCGTTTACATCTATATCACTTGCAGAATCTACCAGTATCTTAATTGCCATATATTTCTCCTTATAAATATTTTTCTAGTTTTAACTAGGCATTAGGCATTATATCAAATATTAATTATCTTGTCAACGGTTTTTCAATATCTTATAACAAAATTCTTATAACTGTTTAATTGACTTTTGTTATTGACATTGTTATAATTACTATATGAATAAAAAAGAACAACAAAAAATTAAAGAAAGTATTTTAAATTTTAAATTACCTCATTATAATGAACTGCCAAGTATGGGGCTTTTTTTAGAGCAAACTGTAAAATATATAAATAACTGCCTTGCACCTCTCGAGGAGTTTAAGATTACCTCTGCAATGATAAGTAATTATGTAAAAATGGATATAATATCAAATCCTGCTCATAAAACATATTCTAAAGAACAAATTGCATATTTAATTTATATTACAATTTTTAAAAATATTATTT
>CARXKP010000005.1 GCA_949096025.1 uncultured Eubacteriales bacterium | reverse complement strand
TACTTTAAAGTATGACCCTTACTATCTCTTATTGAGATAACTTCAAGTAACTTTGATGAAAGAGCAGTTAATTCTATTTTATTTTGACTAGGTCTAACGACATCAATTTTAACAATAGGCAAGTACTCACTAGCAATTTCATTACGAACCAAATTAAAGCATTTAATAAGTTTATTAAGCATATCTTGCAATTCGTCGCTTAAAGAAAGATTATTTTTAAGCAACTCAGACAAGGAATCATTATCAATAAAATCACAGGCTTTTATAATCACATCTTTTACAAGCATATTGCCTCCTTAAGTAAATTAACTTGATTTTTTATGTTTTTTTCATATAAAAGACGATTATTTTCTTCAATTTCCTTAATAAGTTTATATCTATTTTCACTTCTTGTCTTTTTGGCAAAGAAAAGAGTTCGTTCGTCAAGTTCTCTATATGGCACTTTAAAACAATAACTATTTTTATATTGTTCTATAGAATGTACTTCATAGCATCGGTCACTTAGGTTATAATATATAACATAACTACTATCAATAAATTTTAGTCTTTCGCTTATAAAGAAATTGTCGCAATCTATTTTAATAAGATTTTTCATTTCATCCTCTTTTATCTTAAATTTAAAAAGTTGCCTTTTAATTTAAGAATTCTTTATTTTTTTCTTAAAAAAGGGCAAAAAACATTATATTTTCACCGTTTTTTGCCCAGTTTAAGTTAATTATGCTTTTGCTTCGCTGTTGGAAACAAATGGATTAGTAACTGTTGATTTTATTCCTTTAATCTTTGCTTGTCCACAAGGCTTATCACATATAAGTTCTGCATATTTAACAAGAGTTGCACTATACGTTGGATAACCCTGATTTTGTTTTAAAATTCTTCCGTCTTCTCCTTCAAGCCATTGCCAATCACAAAGTTCGTGGAGAGTGAAATCATTTGTGTTTAACAAATACATAGTATCGTCATCAACAAATCTATCGGCTACCACTGGAATACCATTGTGTGCTATAGTCTTATATCCACCATCAAGTTCTGCAATATCAATATTTCTTCTATAAGCACCAAGATATTCCTGATATGCTCGTCTTACAACACTTGAACAAGATATAAAGTTAATTTTACTATCATTATTCATATCAAGAAAATCAATAGCCTGTTGAATAAGAATATCACTAATTTCTGTTGATGTTGAAGATACATAAGGCTTAAGCCAAGGGTAATCAGTTTTGCTTACACCATAAATTGAAGTTGCACTGGTATCAAATATTTTACCAAGTCCACTTATTTCATAATCTTTTGAACCTTGAACATAAAACACATCGTTTGTCGCAATAGTTACAGAAGATGTTGTAGAATAATTAAACTTTTTATTTACTCTATCTACATAAGTAATTTTTAAAGGTGCAGTATTTTTCTTTGTAGAACCAGTAAAAACATCAATAAGCATACCTTCAATTAAGTTGTTTACTTTATCGCAAGTAACAGTTGTTCCAGTTACTGCAGATGCTGTTGCGAGTTTCCCACTACCATCGCCATACAACATTCTACCAAGGTTAAATGAACTTGCTTTTACAAGTCCTTCCATTTCGTCTGATAAAAGATTGACAAAAGCACCAATATTGTTTGCTGATGCTCTTACTGCTTTATCAGAAATTTCAATTTTACCATAAAGGTTTTTAAGGTCTGCAATAAATTGCACATAACCATTTCCAGATGGAGTAGGAAGAGCATCAGTTTCACTACCTGCACCAATACCACCGTTGATTCCAAAAGGCGCAAGTTTTCTTACTTCCTTTCCCCACACATCTTTAGTAGATTTTTTAATTTTTGCTAAAAGTGGATTTGCATTTACATTAAGTTGGTTTGCAACAACGCCAAGATAGACATTTTTTAATGCACTTTCAGCAGTATTTAATGTTACCATTTTTCCTCCATTATTAAATTAGTAATGATCAATATTTATCTGGAAAAACAATTTAAAATTGTTAACTAAACATTTTATCAACCAATTTTTTAGCCTCGGCAAGCGTTTTTGGGCTGTCCTCAATAACGCTGGACAGCCGCTCTCCGCTCTGTGAAGATATAATAATTGGTGGCTTAGAATTATTTAAACTTGTAAGATATTCTTCTAAAATTTTATTTCTTACATTTTCATCAGATAAAACATATTGATTGATAATTGGATCGCTTGTTTTATTTCCCTCTTTAATATGACTAAGAAGTACCTTTGCCCAAGCAATCTCATAAGGGTTTTGATTTGATAAATTCAAGGACTTGTCCTTAATTTCATCTATATATTTGCTTGCATCAAAGTTATTTTTAAGGAACAAATTTAATTCTTCTTCATTAGATTTTTCTTTGATAGTTTTATAATTAACATCAATAATTTCGGTTTTTTCACTGTTTTTTGTGTCGATTTCTTGATTTTTTGTTAAATTATCAACATTTTCTTTGCTTTCACAAGATTTATCTAATAAATTATCTGTTTTATCTTTTTGTAACTGACTTAGCATTTGGCACTTTTTAGTAAACTCCGACTGAAGATTGTTGTATGCATCCAACAATGCTTTTGAATTTTTAAATTTACCAAGTTCGCCATTTTGAGAGCCGATTTCGCTCATAGCACTATTCTCCTCTGCTGCGTTTAAAGCGGTTGCTGGCATTATAATCGGTTGTTCTCTATTTTCTTCCATATTAACCCTCCGTTTTGTTTAATTTTTTATGATTATTAATGTGCTGCATAAATAACTTTTCAAGTTCTTCATTTTTCTTAGAAGCATTTTCAAAATCTTGACCAAGCATAAAAGCAATGTGTTCATTTATATGTAAATCGTGGTCATCTATCTCGCTAACTGTAATCATCTCTCCATTTAACATTTTTAAATTTTCATTATCTGCTTTTTTAATATGAAGTTCTGAAACATCCTGGGCATTTTCCCATATACCCATTCCTAACATTTCCATAATTTTAGCTTTCATTTTATTATTAAGTTGATTATTTTCATCTGATAGAACTCCTTTATCGAGGAGTGTCATTATCATATCTCTTCGTTGAGATAAGGTTTTTAGTCCATCTTTCTGATATTCAATTTCAATATCATCACTTGTAATATCACTGGTTGAAAAATAGAACATTTCAATTTGTCCGTTTTCGCCAACAACCTTGGCAAGTCGTGGTATAATCGCAAATTGTTTGTATAACTGAAGCACCTTCTTTGCTATAAGTTTTGTTGCTCTATAAATGCTTTCAACTGATGCATTTAATCGAGTTTCATCCTGAGAAATCATAAGTTCAAGAGCAACTCCACTCATTTGAGATGAAAACATCTCCTCTCCAACAAGATCATTAACACCACTTATGGTTTTAAATTCTTCAAGAAGATTTTTTTCTTCTGCCTCTATTCCACTAGGTAAACTTTCACTTTCAAGATACTTTGGCTCACTCGCTCCCTGCCTGTAAACAAGTACTTTACCAGGACACAAGCCCTCATCCTCAAGATTTTCTAAGTCTACTGATCCATCTTCAACTGATAATACGCCTAAAGATAATCTATTAATAAATTCGTGTTTTCTATTTTTAACCGCATTATATGCTCTCTGCACAGGTATTAATCTTTCAATAATACTTGTTCCCCAAAAAGAACCTGGTTCAAGATTGCTTGTCTGTCTGATAAATGGGAAATCTCTTTTTTTATCATCAAAGACATAAGGTAAATCTCCATCATAAACCAGTTTATCACCAGCAACAATGGTTAACCTTCCATTTGGACATTCAATAGTTGGTCTTACATATCTTTCAATGACAACTTCGCTGTTATCTTTAATATTTTCAATAATTTTAGTACTAGTTCCGTTAAATCCTAATCCGCCAATACCAGTACTTACATTGTCAAGGGCATAAGTATTTACTTTTTTTCCTTTAAGAGTAATACCATACATATCTTTAATCTGCGCTGAAGAAAAAGCTCTTGCGTGAATAATACTTTGACACTCTTCCAAATTTTCCCTAGTTGAAGAGTCTGGATAAATTTCAAACGGACTAACTACAGTTATCTCAACCTCGCCACTTTTTATTTCTCTTCCACTATCATCTTTGGCAATAGTTTGACCGGCACTCGAATTCCAACCGACCTTATAAAAAGAAGTACCACAAACCTCAGCCCACTTAATTGCCTGGTTAATCTTATCATCTATATCCAGCTTATTTTTAACTGAATTATAAATCTTTTTTGATACTTTTGCAGTTTCTTTATCTCTTTCATCATTAGTCGCAGGAATTATATTTATTGAAGGCTTAATTTTAGATAATTTAGCAAATCTTATATCATATATTGGTGAAATATGGTTAAAAATCTCTCTTTCCTGCCAAAAGAATTGTCGGTCAGATTCTTCAAGGTTGCCACCATAACCAATGTTACAATATTGATTGCCCATTAAAAAGTTCATATTTATTTGCCATATAAGATCAAAACTTTTTCTTTTTTGAGCACGAATATTAAAATCTTCTGTTACTTCTTTTACTATTTTTTCTTCATTTGTCATCATTTACTTTACCCAACCTTTTATTTAACTTAAATGGACTTTTAATACATTTTGGTGTTTGCATTTTGGCAATAGCTTCATACATACCCTTTAAACAGTCTTCACAAAAGCATAGATTCCTTTTAATTACACCTTTTGTTGAAAATGTATACTTTGCTAGATTATTGCAACCCAAAAAATCACATTTAACTAAATGCCTACATTCGTTAATCTCCACATTCCTCTCCTTTTAACAATTTTTCAAGACGCGTCTTTTCTTTTTGAAGCGACTCATCAGTCATATCAAGCACTTTTTCTTCATAAGTCTTGTAGTATCTCTCGAGCAAAACCTTAACTGCCGAAATATCAGGACTATAATGTTTCTTAGTTATCTTCTTTTTAGATAACTTAGTTCCACCATCCTCATCTATAACATACTCTTCAACAATATCATTCGCGTCATAACCAAGAGCCTTTTTCATAAGTGCTTTTTTTATTTTATCCTCTTCCTCCAATGCACGCCTCCCTCTTTTTAGCCCGCAACGACATTATATATTAGTAAACTTAATAATTTCAACGATGAGTGACAAAATTTTTAAATTTAATAGAAACTTAATAAAATTAAATAAAAAAGAGCATTTTTTATTAAAAATATTCTTTAAAATAATTAAATTAGTTTAATAATCTTATTTTTAATAATATTTTATATATATAAATAAATTAAATATTTTTATATATTCTTTTTAAAAACAAATCAAAAATCAATCTTAAAAAAAGTTTTTCAAAATTTGTAACAATCTCTTGATAGATTGCTAAAATGTTATTGTAGAGGTCATACAAATGAAAACATTACTCGAATTTAAAAATGTAAACTACTTCTATCAAACCAAGGAAAGCGAAGTCAACGCCCTTGCAGGTGTAGATTTTACTATTGATAACGAATCTTTTTCTTCCCTTGTCGGACCAAGTGGCTGTGGTAAAACAACCATACTTTCCCTAATCGCAGGTCTTTTGACCCCGTCAAGCGGAGAAATTTTACTAGATAAAAAACCTATCGAGAAAAATGATAGCCGAATTGGTTATATGTTTCAACGTGACCATTTATTTGAATGGCGAACTATTTGGCAAAACATAATATTAGGTTTAGAACTACAAAATCTTAAAAAAGATGCAAAAAGACTTGAAATGGCAGAAGAGTTGTTAAAAAAATATGACCTTTACAACTTCAAAAATAAAAAGCCTCGCCAACTTAGTGGTGGTATGCGTCAACGTGTTGCCTTAATTAGAACTCTTGTGCTTGAACCGGCTTTGTTACTCCTTGATGAGCCATTCTCTGCACTAGACTTTCAAACAAGACTGAAAGTATGCGATGATGTATATGATATTATAAAGACTGAAAAAAAGACTGCTCTTCTTGTCACTCACGACATTTCAGAAGCAATCAGTATGTCAGATAAAATTATAATTCTTACGAAGAGACCAGCGACAGTTAAAACAGAAGTTGAATTAGCTTTCCCTGAACCTTCCCCACTTCTAAAGCGTGAGGATAAAGATTTTGGCAAATACTTTGAAATGATTTGGAGAAACCTTGTATAATGAAGAAAAAAATAGTAAATTATTCAAAAGCAAGGCAAAAATACCTAAAAAGCAAAAGAAATGACAAAATTTTAGTAGTTTTACTTCAATTTGCAGTAATTATTGTATTTTTAGGTTTATGGGAACTTCTTGCTCAAACAGAGCTTATTGACCCATTCTTCTTTTCAAGCCCCTCTCGAATAGCCGTAACTATAGTTGACTTATTTAAAAATGGTAATCTAATGTTACACATCTGGACTTCACTTTATGAAACAGTAATTGGATTTATACTTGCTTCGGCAATAGGATTTCTTCTTGCAGTTTTATTATGGTGTAGTACCAGACTTAGAAGAGTACTTGAACCTTACCTTATCATACTCAATTCACTGCCAAAGATTGCGCTAGGCCCAATGATAATATTTTGGGTCGGTTCAGGAACTGGTGCTACAATAGTAATGTGTATATTAATTTGCGTAATAATTACTACTATTTCAATGCTTAACGCTTTCATTTCTTGCGACAATGATAAAATATTGTTAATGAAATCAATGCACGCAAAAAAGCATCAAATATTATTTAAATTAATTATTCCAAACGCACTTCCTGAATTTGCCACGGCATTAAAAATCAATGTTGGTATGAGTTGGGTTGGAACAGTTATGGGAGAATACCTATCAAGTAAAGCAGGACTTGGCTATTTAATAAATTATGGTAGCCAAATATTGAAACTTGATATAGTTATGGCAAGTATAGTAATATTATGTATACTTGCTAGCGGAATGTTTTTTCTTGTACTTCCTTTTGAAAAGCGGAATAAAAGATAATTCACACAAAAGATAAATCCCAAGAACACTTGCAATAGGATAAAGATATTCAACAATAAAATTAAATCCACATAAACTTAATAAAAGTGGCAAAATTACACTTGCAAAATATATCAAAAATTCATTTTTGCACAGCCCTCTAAGCGAAGTTGATAAAGAATAAACAAGTGTAAGAAGAGTTGTCAAACAACCGACAAATACAACAATTGTCATAATTAAATGCCTAACCCCTGAAAATATAGAAACCAAAGGCATTGCACAATCAAATGAAGTTGGGTTTAATAATAAAACCACATTTGCAATAAGCAAAACAACAGAAAGCGTGAGTGCCGAAAAAAAGGCTACTTGCGTTTTTTGCTTAACACTTAGTTTTTTTGCCATTGTTGATATTAATACTCCACCATTTGCAGTGTTCAAGAAAACGTAAAGAATTGAATAAATAAATGAAACTCCACCAAATGAAGATGAAAATTGCAGGCTTTTTAATGAAAATTTGCTAAAAAGCAGGCCTACAAACAAAATTAACATAAATGGAACAAGTATTAAATTTATTTTATTCAAACTGCCGATTCCAAATCTAAAGACAAAAAATGATAATAGTAAGACAAAAGAAAAAATTAAAAAGCTAATGATTTTGTTTTCAAAATTTAAAAGTTTGATTATTCCTGCAAACATTGCTGCAGAAAAAAATAAAGAAATTGCAAAATTTATAAAAAAAGCAATCTTGGAATTATTTAACCGCTCAATAGAACTAGGACCATAATCAAGAAGTAATTTTATTAAAACAAACAAAATTATAAAAGCGAGAAATATGCAAGGAAAAGAATATACCCCAAATCTTGAAAAAAAGACAACAATTTCCTTTCCACTGATAAATCCAGATCCTACTATCGAACCAATTATTGCTAGTATTGCTAAAATAGAATTTTTCATCAATATATGATATTAATGAGTTTAATAAATTAGAAATAAAATATGGAGGATATAATGTTTAACTTTAATAGGGAGTGTCATTGTAATAGACCACAAAGACCTTGCGGATGTGTTTGGGAGAACCCTTGCTTTAGACCAAACTGTTGCAATAGACCTCACAATAACTGCAACTGGGACAATAATATTAGAAATTTTGAGGAAAATGACAATTTTTTCAATGATTTTAATGATTTTGATGATAATTATCAAAATTTTAATAATGATCACAATAATTATTATCCACAAGACTTTGGCAACGAAAATGAATTTAATAGATTTAAAGAGAATCATAATAATATGAATAATCGTTGTCATAGACCTTGTCCACCTTGCCAGCGTCCACAACAAAACTGCTGCAACAGAAATGCTTGCTGTTTACTTGCGGGATGTTTGTTTGGAAGATGTTGTTGTAGAAGATAATATAGCAAAAAAAGGCACATTAATTGTGCCTTTTTTATTTTTTCATATTTTTCTGAAAGTTGCTATATTTTGTGTAAGAACTATCACCAAGTTTAGTTGCGACTTCTTTAAGTTTTGTTTTAGTTTCCTTATCAAGAGATTTTGGCATCTCTGCTTTTACAGTTACTAGTAAATCACCATAGGCATCTCTATTAAGCATTTTGATACCTCTATTCTTTATTCTAATAAGTGTTCCGCTAGCGGTCAATTCTGGTATATTTAAGGTATATTTATCATTTACCGTTGGCACGTCAACCTTTCCGCCAAGCACCATTGTAGTAAACGGAACATAGAGTTCAAGTAATAAATCATTACCATTTCTTACCAGCATCTTATGAGGCTTAACCGAAACCTTAATATTTAGGTCACCATAAACACCATTTCCAACAGGCGAATTACCTTCCCCCCTCATACGCAACGTTTGACCATTATCAATTCCTGCAGGGAATTTAACCTTAACAGTCTTTGAATTTCTAATCTCACCTTTACCATTACAAACACTACATTTCTCTTTTATAATCTTGCCAGTGCCATTACATTTTGGACAGGCAGCTTCACGAATAGTAGTTCCAAATATAGTATTTTGCTGAAATCTTACGCGACCGGTACCGTTACACTCTCGGCAGGCAGTAAATTCCTTACCATTCTTAGCACCTGTACCTTTGCAGGCAGAGCATTTATCATTTTTAGTAATAGTAATATTCTTTTCGCAACCAAAGCAAGCTTCTTCAAAATCAAGAGTAACTGCAATATTTATATCTTGACCTTTCATTTGAGTTCTTCCCTGACTGCCTTTTCCACCACCAAAAGCAGAGAAAATATCAGAGAAAATATCACCAAATCCACCGCCAAAGAAATCACCAAATCCACCGCTAGCACCACCCGCACCTGAGAATGGATTGCCTTCAGCAGTGCCATATTGGTCATAGTTTGCTCGTTTTTGAGCATCACCAAGAACCTCATAAGCTTCATTGATTTCTTTAAACTTATTAGCTGCCTCTTCAGTTTTATTTAAATCTGGGTGATATTTTTTTGCAAGTCTTCGATAAGCTGATTTTATTTCATCTTCGCTCGCACCCTTATTAACACCCAAAATTGAATAATAATCTTTACTCGCCATAATTGTCCTTTTTGTTATTTATGAGAAAAACAATATAAATTTCACATTTTTTTGCATTTTTTAATGAAATTTAACTGTTTTTTCTTAAATTATTAAACTTTGTTCTAAATTGTTAATTTAATACTATTTAAAATCAAACAATTTTAAATTACTTTTAAATATTTGATGAATGAACTTTTTAACCAACATAGTAAATAGGTTCAACATCTTATTAAGAATATTTTAGGGAAACGACTATTTCATTTCCCTAAAATTTACTTATTAGATTAAATTAGTCAACAATAACTTCTGGGTCACCATCAGTTCCGCCAGTAGTACCTTCACCATTATTTCCATCAGCGCTTTCGCCACCAACATTACCATCAGCCCCTTCGCCATTTGGATTAACTGATTGATACATCTTTGTAACTACGCCATTTGAAACATTTGTAAGTTCTTCGATTGCTTTCTTAACAACTTCGATATCTTCGCTTTCAAAATCTTTCTTAGCCTTTTCAATTGCTTCTTCAAGTTTCTTCTTATCTTCTTCAGCAAGTTTATCTCCGTTTTCTTTAAGCATTTTTTCAAGTCCATAAACAAGGTTATCTGCTTGGTTCTTAGTTTCAACAAGTTCTTTTCTCTTCTTATCTTCTTCTGCGTGTGCTTCTGCTTCTTTAATAGCCTGTTCAATATCTTCTTCTTTTAAGTTTGAAGATGCTGTAATTGTAATATTTTGTTCCTTATTTGTACCAAGGTCTTTAGCAGATACTTTAACAATACCATTAGCATCAATATCAAATGTAACTTCGATTTGTGGAACGCCTCTTGGTGCTGGTGGAATATCTGTAAGTTGAAATTTGCCTAATGTCTTATTTTGACTAGCAAATTCTCTTTCACCTTGTAAAACGTGAATATCAACACCGCTTTGTCCGTCAGCAGCAGTTGAGAATACTTGAGATTTTCTTGTAGGGATAGTAGTATTTCTTTCAATAAGTTTAGTAAATACTCCGCCTAAAGTTTCAATACCAAGAGAAAGTGGAGTTACATCAAGAAGAAGAACATCTTTTACTTCTCCGCCAAGAACACCAGCTTGAATAGCTGCACCAACAGCAACGCATTCATCTGGGTTAACACCCTTATAAGGTTCTTTTCCAGTAAATTCTTTAACTGCATCCTGAACAGCAGGAATACGAGTTGAACCACCTACAAGAACAATTTTTTCAATATCTTCCTTATTAAGTTTAGCATCAGCAAGTGCTTTTACTGTGCAATCTATTGTTTCTCTTACAAGGTCCTCTGTAATAGAGTCAAATTTAGCACGAGTAAGTTCCATTTCAAGGTGTTTTGGACCTGTTGCATCAGCAGAAATGAAAGGAAGAGAAATTGTAGTTTTTGGAGTAGCAGAAAGGTCAATCTTTGCTTTTTCTGCAGCTTCTTTAAGTCTTTGCATAGCAAGTTTATCGTTAGAAAGATCAATGTTATTTGAAGATTTAAATTCTTCTACTAAAAGGTCGATAATTCTGTTATCAAAGTCATCTCCACCAAGACGAGTGTTACCATTTGTTGCAAGAACTTCAAATACACCATCACCGATTTCAAGAATAGATACATCGAATGTACCGCCACCAAGGTCATAAACAAGAATCTTTTGATTTGAATTTTCACCCTTATCAAGTCCATAAGCAAGAGCTGCTGCAGTTGGTTCATTGATAATTCTTAATACTTCAAGACCAGCAATCTTACCAGCATCTTTAGTAGCCTGTCTTTGAGAGTCGTTAAAGTAAGCAGGAACAGTAATAACTGCTTGACTTACTTCTCCTCCTAAATAACTTTCAGCATCAGCTTTAAGTTTAGAAAGAATCATAGCAGAAATTTCTTGTGGAGTATACTCTTTGCCATTTAAAACAGTTTTAAAGTCACTTCCCATTTCTCTTTTAATAGATTGGATAGTTTGATCAGCATTAACAATAGCTTGACGTTTAGCAACTTTACCAACAAGTCTTTCGCCTTCCTTAGTATAAGCAACAACTGAAGGAGTAGTTCTATCTCCCTCTGCATTTGCGATAACCGTAGGCTTTCCGCCTTCCATAACAGCAACGCAAGAATTTGTAGTACCTAAGTCAATTCCAATAATTTTTCCCATAATTTTTAAAATTCTCCTTTTTAATTTAATTTGTTAACAATGACTTTTGCATATCTAAGCACTTTGTCATTGAATTTATATCCTGCTTGGTATTCGTCCAAGATGATATCATTTTCTTTACTCTCGTCACGCATAATTGCGAGAGATTCGTGCAGGTGTGGGTCATAAACTTGACCTATTGTTTCAAGTTTTTCTACACCCAAAGATTTAAGTGCATCATTAATTTTATTTTCAATCATTTCAACACCTTTAAGCACATTTTCATCAATAATTGTCTTTTTAGCCTCTTTAAAGGTATCGAGGCAAGGCAAAAATACTTCAATAACTGATGCCTGCCCATCAATTTTAGCCTTTTTTAAGTTTTCGGTTGAATGTCTACGATAGTTATCAAAATCCGCCTGAACTCTTCTTGCCATTTCTAGATAATCATTAGCAGTCTTACGTTCTTGCTCTTGTTGAGCCTTTTCGCTGTCAGTTTCTACCTCAATTTGATTACTCTCTTGACTAGACGTGTTTTCTTCTTGATTTTCATCAATATTCTCTGTATTTTCTGTTGAATTTTCAATCTCTTCCACTTCTTCTCTTATCTCTTCAGATAAGTTTTTGTCAGAAGGAACTTCATTTTCCAATTCATTGTCACCACTCAAAAACATCTATTCTCCTTTTAAATCATTGAGGTTATCTATCACTACTTTAAGAGCTGAAGCAATACCAGCATAATCCATTCGTTGTGGACCAATAACTCCGATTGAAGCAAGTTGCCGTCCATTAAAGCAAATAGGAGCTTTAACAACCGAACAACTATCCTCTTCTTCTGCTACCTTAACCTCAATATTGCCTTCGCCTTCAAGTTCTAATATTGAAGAGAGTTCTTTTTCATCTTCAAGTACTTTTAAAACTTTCTTAGCCTCTTCAACGCTTTTTTTATCATCGAGTAATTTAGCACTGCCCTCTCTCCTTATGTCAAGGTATCTTTGTTGATTCAACTTCTTTAAACCTTCAATAAGAGTATTAACCACCTTTTCAAATGCTTTTATCTCACCCTTCATTCCACCTTCAAACTGAGCAATATTGTCAATCATATAGCCAATAGTTTCTCCTCTAAAGTGATTAGTAAGATAGATAGTTGCATCATTGCATTCTTCTGCAGTTGCTCTAACCTCAAGTGTCTGATAAATGTAACCAGTCTCCGTACCTATTAAAACCATAATTTTTTCGTCTAATAGCGGAACAAGTTTAAACTCTTTAAGTACAAGATTTTCAAATCCGTCAACCATAACGACAGTTGGATAGTTTGTCGCTTGACTAACTATTTTTGCAATACCAGAAACGATTTCATTAAGAGAACTAGTTCTTGAATTGATAATTTTTTTAACCTCTTCAAGTTCAACTTCGCTTGCCCTGACAGAAGACAATAACTTTTCTACATAATATCTGTAACCCTGTGCAGTTGGCACTCGTCCCCCAGATGTATGAAGTTGCCTTAGGTAGCCCATTGCTTCAAGTGCATTCAACTCATTTCTAAGTGTTGCTGTAGAACAACCTAAGGAAGTTACATCTTTAATTCCGCCAGAAGTTATAGGACTGCACTCTCTTATGTATTCTTCAACTGCTATGCAAAGAATTTTTTGTTTGCGGTCAGATAGTTCCATTACAACCTCTAATATTCGACTTTTTAGCACTCTTCTTTTTTTAGTGCTAGCAATAGTATATGCAACTTTTCAAAAAAAGTCAACTATTTGTGACAAATTTTTAAAAAATTTTATTTAAACTTTTTACTTATTATTTAAATAATAAAATAAAAGCCAAAAGACTATAAAACAATTGGAATATATGAATATTTGTGCTATAATATAAAAGAAAATATAAATATAATATTTTTTATAAAACTTTAGAAAAACAACTAAGCAGAGGTTGTAAAGGTAATTTTATGGAAACATTTGAAAAAGTAGAGGGTGTATTTACCCTAATCGTAAACTATCTAATATTATTTGTAGAACTTATAGGTATAATCATTTTAATATATTCTATTGTATCTGCTGTTATTGGGCTATTTAAACGCCAACAACACGTTCGCCTTAAACTTGCTGAAGGCATCGCCCTATCACTGGAATTTAAAATGGGTGGAGAATTATTAAGAACAGTTATTGTTCGAGAATGGAAAGAACTTCTTATTCTTGGAGCAATTATATTAATGCGAGCCGCTCTCACCTTCCTTATACAATGGGAAATAAAAATTGAAAGAAAAAATGGGAATTTGTCGGAATCTGAACTTCGAGATATAAAAACCCCTCTCACACAAAATATTAAAACGAAATATTTTAAATTTTTAACAAAATACAAAAACAATAGCAAAGATTTAAAACAAGACAATATTTCTCAAGAAGACACTACTGATAGTAATGTAAAAATTGAAAATAACAATCCTTCAAATCAAAATCAAAAAGATGATTTGAATCTTGAAAAAACTAAAGACACAATAAAAAAATAAATAAAAATGAGTTAAAAATTATAACTCATTTTTTCTTAATATTTATTAAATTAATTTTATTTATTAATTATTTTTCAATATCGACATTATTTTCATTTAAACTATTATGCCAAGTAACAGTTATTGGGTCTTGCTCTGTAACACTCACAAGTTCTTCTATTGTTTTCCAATTAGCACGCTTTAATTTTGCTCCACCTAAAGCACCTAAGTTATCACGAACTCTATTTGTAGCATTTACAACTTGACCATCTCTGCCATATTCTTAAATCCTATTTTTAATTTTCAATTTATATCTTCAATTTTTTATATAATGCCGTCTTCTATCTCAGAACTTTCAAAATGTTCAATCATACCCTCAGGCATAGTCAAATCATCCGTCCAAAGTGCATATTGATAAAATCCATTAACCATATTACCTTTAAGATCGGATTGAGCAAACGAAATTTCACTAACTAAACATCCAAGATGTTCTGCAATACATTTTTGAGAGGAATAACTTTCATTTAAGTTTTTTAAAAGAAATCCTTTTTTACTGACACAATAATGCTTAGTTTGCTCATTAATAAAAGGTTTGTTAGTCAAATTAATATCATCTAAAAGATTTTCAACATCTGCACTTTTAAGTTTGTTATTTCTAATAGAAGCAATATATTTTTCCATTCGTCTTGCCCAATGAATTTGCATATTTTGCATTTTTTTATCCAACATAATCATCTCCTTAACTACAATATAGTATAACATATTAATTTAGGAAAGTAAATATAGAAAATAAAAACAATTTAAAATAAGATAAAAAAAATAAAAATTTTAATAAAAAGATTGACAAAAGGTAAAACTATATGATAATCTAGTAAAGCACTTATGGAATAAGATCCATAAGAAGAATAAAAAATGGGGAGATACTCAAGTGGTCGAAGAGGCGGCCCTGCTAAGGCTGTAGGTCGGGCAACCGGCGCGAGGGTTCAAATCCCTCTCTTCCCGCCAATACTTTTAATATAAGAACACCAATATATGTTTATTTTGACGATATGTTCGGTATTATATTAAAAAGAAAATAGTTAGCATAATTTGCTAACTACTTTTTTTTTGCATTCGAATGCAATTTTTACAAGTTGTCTAAATCTTCAAATATATTATCTAAACTCGAAAAATCAACTTGTTTTTGTTCTTCTTCGCTCAATTTTATAAAAACTCTTCGAGTGCTTGCAAGAACATTAAAAATATATTGTTTGTATGTTTGAAAACCTGCAACCAAATTATTATAATCTTCTTCACTTAATTTGCCTTTAAGGTTGCTTATTTCAGTTTCTAACAAACTTTTATAATTGCCCTTGTAAATCTCATAAGAATTGAAAATATTTTGCAAAGCGTTTAATTTTTTAGCAACAATATTATTCATAGTTAAATACTCCTTTTAAGATTGACGACTTAAAACGCAATATTCCTTTTTTGTATCTTCGTAATCTATGTTGTAATCTTCCTTTATGATGCTATCAAAAATATCAAATGTATCAGTGCAAGGAAAAGCAAATTTTTCTACTTGTGGGCGTTTAATGTTTCTACTAACATAAAAACGCTTTTTATTATAAAATCTCGGATCTACCTTTGATTTTGTAAGATATTTTGACAAATAGAACTTTACAGCGTTTATATCTAAAATTTCCGTAGCAGTTGAAAAGCCTTTTCTATTCCACTTGCTAACATTAAAAATGATTTGACCTTTGCATCTTCCAGACTTTACACGCTTTCCGCTATCTTCAAGCCCTAAATCTTCGGCAGTTGCTCCACCTATAAGCAAATGAAAATGCAAACCGCCTTTTTTGTGATATTCGGGAACTGCAACATAAATTAAATTTGGCAAATTTCTTGTTATATTATTTGCCCATTGTGTAAATGCTTTTCGTGTTTTATTATCGTCTAATCTATCAATTTTAGTTTTATCAAATGTTAAAGTAACAAAAAAGTTAAACTCGTTACTTTTTAGAATATCCATTAAATTATTTTTTGACCTATTCATTGACCGAACCGCATTTTCTAACTTTGAAGCATATTTTCTATCAAATTCGGCTTTCTTCTTTTCATACTTTTGCATACTTTCAAAGTCTAATTGACCTTGTGGCGTAATGCTTTTTAATTCAATCTCTTTTAATAGCCTTTTTCTTCTTTTTGCTCTCTGCATCTTTTCCGTATTCGGTGAATAGCCATTTTTTATTATAAATTTTTCCGTTCCGTCATTGTATAACTTTCTTGTTACAAATGTTTGTTTGTAACTCAAAATATATACTCCTTTTACACTTAACTACTATTAAGTGTCCTTAATGTCAAGTAGGCGGACAGCCTAACAAATGCCGATGCTAACCGTTTGTGCGGGGTGTGGCGGTGTGTCACACATAAAGTGTAACACACACCATCCGCACCCCCGCACCAAAAGGCAAGCAAACGGTCTTTATTTTGGCATCTTGTTTTGCAAGCATTCCGTCAAGTCTTGCAACTCTTTTTGCATTAAATCAATCAAATATGTTTGACACTCCAACACACCTAAAAGGCGTTTAACCTTTTCAGCGTTTGAAAATTGTGCAGTATGCAAAATTTTATTTGTTGTTTGTATGCTTTCGAGCAAATCGCATAACTTTGATTGACCGCTTGCAAGAATACACAAAGTTTTTGTGTATGTTGGTCTTGTTGTTGTCATAGTTCTTTGCTCCTTCGTTTCCGTTTCACTTTTCACAAAGTCAAGGGTAAAGTGAACTTTTGCTATTTATCTCCCGTTAGGCATAAACCGCAAAAGCCCTTTGACTTTGTTAAATTTTTTGTGCCTTTCCGTTCGTGCCGAAAGCAACTCAAAGAAGATAGTTAAAAGTCTTTGCCCTTTTCCTTTCTCTTTTTCATTGTGGCACAAAAAACCGCTCCACTACTTTTTTCGATTGTTCGAGTTTTCTTTGCCTCTGCAATCTAAAAAAGATAGTTTATTTTTGTGTGAGAAAAGGCAACCAAACGTGCATAATCTCTACAAAGTTTTGACTTGTCGCAAGTCCGTAGAGATAACCCACCAAGCAGAACAAACCAACACCAATAGCCAAGATGCCTAAAATACT
This sequence comes from uncultured Eubacteriales bacterium, assembly GCA_949096025.1. Taxonomy (GTDB): domain Bacteria; phylum Bacillota; class Clostridia; order Christensenellales; family UBA1242; genus Caccovivens. The sequence goes on along the minus strand of CARXKP010000005.1, from coordinate 35,237 downwards.
AAAAATTACTTTTGATACTTTTTTCATTATGCGTTGTCCTTTTCTTCAAGTTCAAAAACTTTATACCATAATGAATTTAAGCCTTTATCAATCGTTTTGTTTGCACTTGTTAAACCTTTCCAAACAACATAAAATTTGCCGATAATCTTCAAAATCTTGTTTCTATCTCTGCTATTACTTGTTTTTTCATCTAACTCAATTATGATATTTTCCATAATACCGAGCAAACTATCTATATCGTCAGTTTGCAAACTTAATTCGTCAATAATATCTCTTGCGTCCATAATTATTTACCTTCCTTTTGTGATTGAATATTCAAAAATCTATTTTTTGTTTGTCCTGCAAATGTTTGACTTGCAATTTCAAAAGTAACAATTTGTGGCTTTAACTCTGCGATTGTTTGTTCGTCTTGTATGATTGTGATAAATTCCAAGTCATTATAAAGCCCGTTTTTATCGTCTTTATTGCCATTAAGCACATAATAAATATGCTTGTCTGCATTGTCCTTTTTGTATGTTTTGTAACCAATTAAAAGTCCTTTTCCTAAATAATTCATAGTTTATTTACCTACCTTTTTTTGAAAATTTTTACAAGCAATTATTTCAGCACGATAACTTTGCTTGCATTCGTGCATACACTTTTTACATTTTTCATTAAATACAATTCGCTTGCGTGTTCCAGGCTTAATATAAAAAGCCCATTCTTCGCAAAACTTTTTACTTAATTTTGCCATTTTAGAAACCCCATTTTTCATATAAAATAAGTCAACTTTTTAAGCATTTTTTCAATTTGTAGCGAGTTTTCAAAATTCTTTGATAAATTGCTTTAACCACAATTAAAACAACGCTTAAAAGCCATATTTTGCAAAAATCAATAAATCAGTTATAAACATATCACAAGCCCTTTGCATAAACTCTTTTTGACTTTCTGCAAGTTCGGGCGAGTATTTCATATACAACGCTTTTGACTTTGCAAAATTGTTTGTTTGCTTATCTCTATAAGCAATCGTGCCAACTTGTATTTGCATAATTTACACGCAAGTTGAATTAAATTCAACACGATTTGCAAAAAAAATTGGCAAAAAATCTTTGTCGGTTAGATTAAGCAACACAACAAGTTTATTTAATTCGCTTGACTTAAATTCACGCTTGTTATTTAGTTTCATACTGAAACTTTGCTTTGATATGCCTAACTCTTTCGCAACATCTTCACTTGTTAAATTATTTTCAATAAGTAAAGCACGCAATTTTAGAGTGTTTGTCATAACCTGCTACCCCCTTTTATTAGATTTGTTGATTTTAATTCAACAATCAAATAATAACACTTTGTAGAATATAAGTCAACAAAAATAACAAACTTTTCAAAAAAAGTTGATTTTATTTCAACAATATGCTATTATAAAGTTAGTTTTTTAATAAAAGGAGCGAAAATTTATGATAATTCCAGAAGAAAACAAAGAATATTTGCATAAAATGGGGCAAAGAATAAGAGATTTAAGAATAAAAAAAGGTCTAACACAAGACGAGTTAGCACAAAAGATGGGTTATACATCTCGCTCCACCATTAACAAAATAGAAAAAGGGCTTGTTGATTTACCACAATCAAAATTAACCAAATTAACAAGCATTTTAGATACAACACATTTTTATTTGCTTGGCTGGACTGAAAGCCCAGAAGAATGCAGAAACGAAATAAGCATTGTTTCCGAAAAATATGGAACTATGAAATATTATATAGGTGATAAAGATACAAAAGCAGTTATCGAACTTTTAGAAAAATATTTTAAGGGGTAAAAATGAATGCAGTTATTTACGCTCGATTTTCTTCGCACTCTCAAACCGAACAAAGCATTGAAGGGCAATTAAGAGTATGCAAAGAATTTGCAGAGCGAAACAAAATAAATATCATAGGCGAATATATCGACCGAGCAACAACGGGAACAAATGACAACCGCCCAGAGTTTCAAAAACTTATTGCAGATGCAAGCAAAAAAGAATTTGAACAAATACTCGTTTATAAACTCGATAGATTTAGCCGAAATAAATATGATAACACAATATACAAACATAAACTCGCACAATATGGCGTGCGTGTTGTTTCTGCAACTGAAATAATAAACGATACGCCCGAAGGTGCTTTAATGGAAGGTTTACTCGAAATGTTTGCCGAAATGTATTCAAAAGACCTTAGCCAAAAAGTAAAAAGAGGCATAAGAGAAAGTATTATAAAAGGCAATTACATAGGCGGGCATATTCTATATGGCTATAAAGTGGAAGATAAAAAAATCGTCATTGACGAAAAAACCGCTCCCGCAATTCGCTATTTATTTGAAGAATACGCCAACGGAAAAAGCAAAAAACAAATTATAAAAGAACTTAACAAAAAAGGTTATAAAACCAACAAAGGCAAAGCAATAAGTTATAATAGTTTTCAAAACAACTTAACAAATATTAAATATACGGGCGTATTTGATAATGGCAATTTACAAAACGAAGAATATTGCCCCGCAATTATAAGCAAAGAATTGTTCGACAAAGTCCAAATCAAACTTGCAGAACATAAACACCAACCAGCAACACAAAAAGCAAAAATCGAATATCTTTTAACGGGTAAAGCATTTTGCGGTTATTGTGGCTCTGCTATGGTCGGCATAAGTGGAACAAGTAAAACCAAAAAACAACACCATTATTATGCGTGTGCTAAAAGATATAAAGAGCATACTTGCAAAAAGAATAACGAGCATAAAAGCGATTTAGAAAAGTATGTTGTAGAACAAACATTAAACTTTGTTTTAACACACGAACAAATCGAAAATATTGCAAATGGAATGCTTGAAAAGTGGAACATAAACACAACCGCTTTACAAATTAAAAACATTGAAAAACACATTGAAAAAATCGACAGAGATTTAGACAAATGTTTTGATATGTTTTTCAAAGCAGATAGCGAAGAACTGCAAAAGCGTATGAACGAAAAATCAAAAAGTTTAGAGATTGAAAAACAAGATTTACAAGCAGAATTGAAAAAGTTAAAACTTGTTAAAATAATCACTCATACAAAAGAAGATGTGAAAAATCTTCTCGGTGAATATTTAGACGGGAACATAAACGATATCGAATATCAACGCAAAATAATAAACAAGTTTGTTAATAGCGTTTATATCTTTGACGATAAAATAGCAATCTATTATAACTTGTTTAATCTTCGTAAATTTACTTTTGAAGAAGCAACCGAGAACATAGCAGAAAATGAAAAGTTCTTATTTCAAAATGATTGCTCCGCCAAGCACAACCTAAATCGAAATGTTCGATTTAGGTTTTTATACATTATAAATTTATTTAATGAAAAATCCATAATGTTATATTATATTATTTTATGGAGAGTAAAATGAAATCAGAAACTTTAAAAATGAAAATTGTAATTTTAATTTATTCTATAATCTTTACTGCATTTATAACTATGTTATTTTTTCTTGACAAATCACTAGACTGGAACACTCTTAAAATTACTTCTTGTATTATTGTTGATATTTGGTGTTTTTGTATAATTCCTTCTTTTAGATACGAAAAACTAAAGCTTGATGAAATAAGTTTTGAAGAGGCTTTTAAACAAGGAATGAGTATTGGTGCTAGTGGCATATTTCTTCCTTTACTAATCGCGCCATATTACACCTTTCTTTACTATTCACTCAAAACTAATAAATTAGATAAAAGTTTAAAATAATCAATAAATAAAGGAATTCTATGAAAATATTTTATATTCATCACGCTATGAGAAAGAAAAATACTCTTCCTTCACAAATGGATGGAATTACAAATATTGGAAAAAAAGATGCAAAATTAGTAGCAAAAATTTTTTCTGACGCTAAGAAAAAAGGCGAAAATATAGTTGCTATTTACACATCACCTTTTTTGAGATGCAAAAAAACAGCTAAGATAATAAACAAACTTATTGATATTCCTATCTTTGAAGAAGAAAGGCTTAATGAGTTTGGCAGTATAAAAGAAGAAAAGTGGATAGATTGCCAAATAAGAACAAGAGATTTTTTAAAAGATATTATTGCAAAATATAATGATGAAGATGTTATAATTTGCGTAACAAGTGGAGTAAATTTAACAGCCTTTATTGGACAATTTTATAAAATTAAATCTAGTAATAAATTGCCATATCCTATAGTCCCAAGTTGCTCACCTATTGGTTTTGAAATAAACAAATCAGATTTGATAGACTAAAAAAACACATATAATTTAAATCTTGACAAAACATACCTTTAAAACTATAATTTTAGTAGGAGTAAACATATGAGTGAGAAAACAAAAATTACTAAAACAATATCTAAAAAAGTAAATATGGATGCTATCACTTATAGAAGAAAAAGGCTGTCTAAAACAAGAACAGTAGATTTAAAAACTTTAACATCAAAACTTGATAATCTTGACCCCGAAGTTGAACTTGCTATTTTAGATCAAATTGAAAGATACCTATATACAGAAACACAAAATACGCATTACGCAGAAAAACTTGTTTGCAATGAAGGTGTTTATCTTCCTGAGCATACTTTCTTACACGGACTTCGTTATAACATTGACCTTTTAAGAGACATAAAAAATAATGGCATTTTGGCGGGTGAATATTATGATCACGGCGATGTAACTCACGGGATGGCTGATTTTTGGAGATTGCCAGAGGATACTTTATTAGTAGATTTTATTGATAGAGTGCAAGGAAAACTTCGCCTCACAAGCGAAGGAAGAGTTGATTTGCCTTTATCTAAAACTCAATTAGTCAAAGGTGGAACAACAACCTCAACTGAAGAAAAATATTTTCTCAACTTTGATAAAGATGGTATAGCATTTATTATTGACCCAGATGTAGCAAAATACTTTGCAAAGTATGATTATTATAATGATAGTCAGAACCGCCCAAAGGCTTTAGAAAAACTTGTAGATGATAAAAATAGTGCTAACGGTTATTTGAAAGGAAGAAGGAGTGCTATTTTGGTTGGAATTCCTTATTCCTGCTTTAGTGGAGTTATTGTAGGTACAAGTGTATCAAGCGATCCTGAAAAACTTCAATCAATTATTGATCTTTTTGGTAATGACCTTATGATAATCGCGGGAGATGGTCAAGTCCTTTCAGTTCCAAAATATGCACAAAAATCTGCTGATATAGATAGACTAAATGAATGTTGCTCAGAGCAAAAACACAAATTACTCGAACAACTTCCTGAGCAAGCATTAACAGACTCTAAATCTAATTCTTTAATGCAATGGTTATTTGGAAAAGAAATTAAGGAAATAGAAAATGCCAGCGAAAATTATTAAAATATTGAATTATTACAAAAAAGCGGTTGCTAAAAAATCATAGTAAACCGCTCTTTTTTTAAATTAATTATCTAAGTAAAACTTTTTATTTCTATTCAGCCTTAATTTCACTAACTTTTTCCCTGCCAAGTACATTATCATTATATACGAAAATTGAGAATGCAAGAATAGCCTCTGCTGGATAATAAGTAGCAAGACAAAGTATATCAAAAATTTTAGAAAGTCCTGCAAAAACATTTATAAGAAGCATAAGGTCTGAAAAGAAAAAAAGTATACTTCCCGCCATAAGAATTAGAGTTAACCAGTTTTTCTTTCTTACAAAATTTGCAATTGCTTTGCCTACCATAAGTGATATAATAATTGCATAAACGACACAAACTATTTCCATAAGAACACCACCAAAATCAAAGATTGGCGCTAGCGTAATGAAAAGGATTGAAGGAAGGAATATTACAACTCCGTAAATAAGGTCAGTCCATTTAAATTTTAAAACAAAACAATATGAAATAAAGAAGAAGATATGACCAATAGCAAATAGTGCTGCACCATAGATAAAGCCACCTTTAATATTTAATATTATATCTCCTAACATAGCAAATACTAGCCCTGTTAAAATAATGGCTGGAAAGCAAAAATCTTTATTCTTATTTAAAATAAGAAAGACGAGATTTACTGCACCCATAATTACAAAAACTACACTAGTAAGCCCTTTTGCTAGCAGTGCCCCGTTCTCCATAAAAATACTATCACCTATCCAGATTAAAAGTGCAAAAATAAGGTTCAGTGCAAGGAATAAATTCTTTCTATTAAAAAATTCCTTAAGTTTCATAGTTTTCTCCTTTTTTCTTAAAAATTTCTTTATTTTTTATCCGTTTTTTAACTCTAAATATATCTCTTCGAGTTGCTTTGCCGTAAATAATACCGGCACAGGATATAGAGGATTTGCTTCACTTTCTGCAGTTTTAGCAAGCAAAGGTATATCCTCAGCCTTAATTTCTGGAATAGAACTAGCAATTCCCATCTTTTTATTCAATTCTTCAATCTTTTCTATAAATATTTTTGCCCCCTCCTCATAAGAAGTAGTTTTATCAAAAAGACCACCATTTTCCCCAAGTTTCCAAAGTTTCTTATTTATCTTTTTACCATACCTCTTAAGCACATAAGGCAAGATTACTGCATTAGCAAATCCGTGAGGAATATTATATTTTCCTCCAAGAGAATGAGCAATAGCGTGAACATATCCAACGTAACTTACAGTAAAGGCAATACCTGCTTTATATGAAGCAAGAAGCATATTTGCTCTTGCTTCTAGATTGCTTCCATCATCATAAACTTTTTCAAGATTTTCAAAGATAAGTTTAACAGCTTCCATAGCACATCTTCTAGTTTTTTTAATTGTACTTCGTCCAATGTAAGCCTCAACCGCGTGAGTAAGAGCATCCATACCAGTAGTTGCTGTTACGATTTTAGGTAGTCCTACAGTTAAATTCGGCATAAGTGATGCATACTTTGGAATAAGAGAAAAATCATTTATAGCATATTTATGATGAGTTTGCTCATCAGTTATGACCGCTGCAAGAGTTGTTTCACTGCCCGTTCCCGCTGTCGTAGGAATTGCAATCAAAAGAGGCAACTTTTTTCTGACCTTTAAAACCCCTTTCATTTGCCCTAAAGTTTTATTTGGTCTAGCAATCCTTGCACCTACCCCCTTAGCACAGTCCATAGCAGAACCGCCACCAAAAGCAATAATGGCATCACAATTATTGTCTTTATATAACTTTAATGCTTCTTCGACATTTCTAGTTGTAGGATTTGCAACAGTGTCGCTATAAACTATAACTTTTATATTGGATTCCTTTAAGTCCCCTTCTAGTTTTTGAGTTAACCCAAGTTTAAAAATTCCACTATCAGTTACAAGCAAAACACTCGACTTGTTGTCTTCCTTTATAACCTTAACTATATCCTCAACAGTTTTTAATAATTTAGGTTCTCTATAAGGAAGAACTGGTAAAAGTGATTTAAACACTACTTGATAGCTTCTACAATAAAACTTTTTAAATATATTCATATATTACCTCTTTTTCTAAAAGTAATTAATTGCTACATAAAATAAAACATTTTTACAATTATTTATCTTTCTTTTTCTTTTTTAATGCTTCAGCCTTTAATTTAGTAAGTAAAGCCTGTTCATCTATATCAAGCGGTGAAAGTTCGGCTACCGATATACCATTTTTTAATGCGTTTAATCTTTCTATCAAATCATTGTATTTTGTTTGTAACTCTTCCGTTTGCATTCTGTCAGGGTTGAAGTCCATTTTTTTATTTTTCTTTCTAAAAAGAAAAGCAATATAAATGCCAAGCACTAATGTAGATAAAAGTAAAACTGATACAATTACAATTATTGCTATCTGTCCTCCTGTAATTGCATCTTGCGAGGCAACATTTAACAAAAACATAATCCCTCCTGTAAAAATCGACAATAATATTATTGGACATAAAGATTTAAATTTATTTAAAAATTTATCCCCACAACAATATAATTAAATACTAAATTATTAAATAATTTTAATTTATTTAACTTTAACTGACAAATCACTATCATTTTGAGTCTTAGGCAATAACTCAGCAATAAGTTTAGTTAAGTTTTCTCTTTCAACTGCAATCATTGCAGTATAAGTTTTAAAAAACTCAACATCTGCCTCATAAGGTTCTACCTCATTTAACATTGCCTCAAGCAGTGCAGCTAAAGAACGATTTCTCTTCTTCTCAAGAAGTTCTATAGCCTTTTTACCTTTTTTAATCATACGCTTAATTTTTGCTTTTTTTGATAACATCTTTTTTCTCCTTTTACTCTTGCATTTTTTTGACAGATAAAACAAAATCTTCATAATCTTTTTTTACATTCTCATAGAGAGGAATTAAATCATCTCCATACTGCTCTCTATTTCTTAATGCCTCAGTAAGAATTTGTGAAGAATTTCCTAGCGAGGTTATTGATAAGTTTAAACAAATACCTTTCATTGTATGAACCGCCCTAAACGCCTCTTCTAAATTGTGAGAAGAAAGCGAATCTGTCAAAAGTTTAAAACTTCCATCTTCAGTGGCTTTATTAAGAAACTTTAACAGCCTATCATCACTTCTTAAACGACTAAAAGCATCCTCATAATTACCGCCAAAAGCCTCATAACATTCTTTTACTGTCATCTTTTCCCTCCTCCGTCATCATCTTCAAGATTATCCGCAGAACGTAAAACCATTTTCATATTTTTGTCATAAAAACAGTACGCCCTCTTGCTTTTTTGTTTTGTCATATACATTGCTGTATCTGCCATATGGAATAGTTCTTCATAGTCACCTTTAAAGTTTTCAGTTATTGCAACGCCCATACTAACACTTATAGGAAAATCTTTATAATTTCTACATAGTTTTTTAAATATACGATCTGTTTGAGCAAGAGGTGTATCTTTATATTCCATAAACACAATGAATTCATCACCGCCCATTCTCGCCGCAATATCATTAACACGTATATTTTCTTTAACTCTATTTGCAACAGTTTTAAGGACTTCATCCCCAAATAAATGTCCATAATTATCATTTGCATACTTAAAATTATCAAGGTCAAACACAATAAAAGCATATTTCTTTCTTCGTTCTTTTAAAATTCTTTCAATTCGCCTTTTTGCTGCCGCGTGATTTAATAGCCCTGTAAGTCCATCGTGCTCTGCTTGATGTTCAAGTTGTTCCATAGCCTCAACTTCATCATTAACATCAACAATCTTCCCAATAACCCCTTCAAATTTAGGATTTTCCTCATCACTCCACATTGAGCGAGCAATAACTTTACTCCATTTAGGTTGATTATTTAAATGTAATAAATATCTATTAGTATAAACAGGATTTTCAGGAGAGGTGTTATGAATTTCATTTAAAAACTGATTAAAGTCTTCTTTTGAAAATACATTATTCCAATAAGAATTAATTTTTGGATCTTCAAGCCTAACAGGAAGTCCAAGTTTACTAGCACCCCACTCAGATAACTTTATCTCTTCTGGAGTTTCGCTGTATTCAAATACAATTTCACCAGATATATTAGACAGGAAATCAAACTTCTGTCTTTCCCTTTCAAGTAATTTTATAGAACGGTCAGAAGCACCTGTTTTTCCCTCTCTTAAAATGCGTTTAACAGTATCATTTATTTTATTGTCAACCGAACCACTAAGAGAAATCACGGTAAGTTCTTCTTTAAGTTTGGGAGCGGTTTCCACAAGACACTCAAGAAGAATTGGATTAAATTTTCCACATTCTCCATTTAGTATCATTTGCACCGCCTCTTCCTGTGAATATGCTCGCTTGTATACTCTTTCACTCGTCAGAGCATCATAGACATCAGCAATAGACACAACTTGTGCAGAAATAGGTATCTCATCAGCCTCTAAACCATCAGGATAACCCTTGCCGTCAAAGCGTTCGTGATGCCAACGACATATTTGATAACCAACCTTAATTAGGTCTTCATTTTTGCGGAAAGGAATTGCCGTTAACATATTTGCCCCTTCCACCGTATGATTTTTCATTATTGCATATTCTTCTTCAGTCAGTTTTCCAGGTTTATTTAATATCTCTGAAGGTACTGTGATTTTCCCTACATCGTGAAGAGCGGAAGCATTAACAATTAAATTTATATCCTTTTCATTTAAATTGTATTTGTCGGTCTTTTTAACAAGTTGATTTAAAAGTGCTTTAGTAATTACATTTACGTGTAAAACGTGAAGCCCACTCTCCATATTTCTAAATTCAACAATATGAGAAAGTATTTCAATCATAAGACTTTTATCTTTTTCGTGTTGATAAATTTGTTTAGACAATAGTTCTGACATTTCTTTTTGCCTTACACTAAACATAAAGTTACAAGCAACACGATGCTTAACAGTTCTTTCATCAAAAGGTCTGCTAATATAATCGACAGCCCCTAAATCGTAAGCCCTATCAATATAGGTGCTTCCTGTTTCAGATGAAATCATAATAACTGGGATAGTTTTAATCCACCCCATACGGTTCATTACTGCCAGCACCTCAAAGCCGTCCATCTTTGGCATAACAATATCAAGTAGCATAAGAGAAATTTCAAGTTCTCTCTCGTGCAAGATTCGTATGGCTTCATCACCATCGCCAGCTTCGATAATATCAAAATCGACAGACAAAATATCTGCAAGCAGTGAACGATTTAATTCAGAATCATCTACAATCAAAATTTTCTTTTTGATATTACTCATTTTTTTCTCCTCTTATTTTATCAATAATCTGTTTAAGTTTATCCATATCAATAGGTTTTGCTAGATGTGCATTCATACCACAGTCAAGAGCCATTTTCACATCATCATCAAAAGCATTTGCTGTCATTGCAATAATAGGAATTGACTTTGCCTCTGGGTGCGAACAATCTCTTATCGCTCTTGTCGCCTCATAACCATTCATAATAGGCATCTGAATATCCATAAATATAAAATCATATTGCCCTACTTTAGAGGCTTTAAATTTCTCAAGAACAGCCTTTCCATCATTGGCTATATCGCAAGTTGCGCCTTCAATATCTAGAAGTTCTTGCAAAATTTCAGCATTTATTTCATTATCTTCGGCAACCAAAATCTTCATTCCTTCAAGAGAAATTAATTTAGCCTGCTCTTTATCTTCTTCAAATTCTTCGTTGCACATTTTAACAACTAAATTACGCAGGTTAGAAACAAAGAATGGTTTAGAAAGGAAGAATTTAATATCTGCCTTCTTTGCTTCTTCTTCAATTTCGCTTTTATCGTAGGACGACATTATAACAATAGGAATATTTGTAAAATTTGCCTTTATTATTTTTGCAGTTTCAATTCCATCCATTTCAGGCATCTTCCAATCAAGTAATATCATATCAAAGCCTCTACCTGATTTTTCGTAACTTTCCACCATTTCAACAGCCCTGCTTCCACTGTCAGCAATTTCCGTCTCTACTCCAGCCTCTGTCATAAGCAGTTTTACATCTTCAAGAACATCTTTTTCATCATCTACAACTAAAATCTTATTAATTTTATGTTTTTCCCAAAATTCTTCATCTTGAATGTTATTGTCAGTTTTAGATAGTTCAAGTTCGACTATAAACTCACTTCCCTTTTCAAGCTGGCTACTAACAGAGATAGTTCCTCCCATAATGTCAACTATATTTTTTGTAATCGCCATACCAAGACCTGTGCCTTGTATTTCTTTTGTTTTTGCAGTATTTTCTCTTGAGAAAGGCTCAAAGAGTATTTTTATAAAATCTTCACTCATACCAATTCCATTATCTTTAACTCCAAATCTAAGATGAACGTGATTGCGAGTTGAATTTTTTATAACCTCTACACTTAAACAAATATTTCCACCCTCTTGAGTATATTTAATAGAATTAGAAAGTAAATTTATTAAAATTTGATTAATTCTGAGTTTGTCTCCACAAACAATTTCAGGCAAATTTCCCTTTGTATGGAGTTCAAACTTCTGTTTCTTTGCTTTTGCTTGTGGAGCAACCATTTCGTAGAGTTCTTCTAAAAAGTCTGAAAAGTCAAATTCTTCGTAATTTAAAGATGTTTTTCCACTTTCAATTTTGCTCATATCAAGCACATCATTAATTAGACTTAATAAGTGTTGTCCTGAAAAAGCAATTTTTCGGTTATATTCTCTAACCTTTTCAACATTTTCAGCATCCTTTTCGAGTAAGGTTGAAAAACCAATAATTGCATTCATAGGTGTACGAATGTCGTGCGACATATTTGCAAGGAAATTGCTCTTAGCCTCATTTGCAGACTTCGCAAGTTCAAGCGCCTCTTTAAGGTCAGCTGTTAATTTTCTATCTTTAGTATGGTCTGAAAGCATCATTAAATAACTATTTTTTCCATTATATTCAGCAGGATTGATCACCATTCTATACCAATATTTTTCATCTGTACTAACATTCTTAAGTTGCAGGTCAGATTGAGTTGATTTTAATCCTTCAATCTTTTCAAATAAACCTTCAGATGAATTGTCTGTGACAATAGCCTCACCTATGCGTCCTACATTCTCTTTTAACATTTCATAATCAAGCCCTAAAACCTTATTTACATTTGAACTTATATATTGCCCTTTAAAGTCGTCTGGAGAAAAAACCATAAATATGTCATTGGTATTTTCAGTTAAAAGGTCAAGTAAACTTTCACGAGATTTAATCTCAAGTTCTTTTTCTTTTACTCGTTGTTTGTTTGAAGCAATAAGCATCCAAACAACTGCCACCATAATACTAGCAAAAATTACCGTCATAACAATAATTGTAATAGTACTAAACAAACTCATACTTCGATTGACAATATTTGAAGGAATTAAACCTATAAGTACCCAATCGCTAAACTCAACTGAAATATAGGTAAGATAATATTCCTGACCATTTTGCCTATTTTTTACAATTACAGTGCCTTTATATTCAGAACTACTGCCCTCACTCCAAATCTGAGAAAGATCTTCTACACTAGAATTTTTAATAGTATAATTCGCTTTAAGTTCATTTAAGAAATTATCTCCACTTTCATCTTCCCTAGATTGCAAAAGAATACTTCCGTCTGGAAGAACAACAAAACAATTACCACTATCATTAAATGCCTTAACATCAATTAGATTTTGAAGGTCCTCCGCATTAAATATAATAGCAATAGCAAAATAATCAAATCCATCGTAAGAGCGTACCTGTTCAAATCTTACAGCAAGCATTACAAATCTACTTCTTCCGTTCTCTCCATCTGGACGAGTTCCGACAACACCTACATCATTACCGCCAAGAAGAACATCCATTTCTCTTCTAAATTCAAGTTCTTCAATCTCGCCTGTTGACCTTTTACCAATCGCTTGCCTATTTTCGCCAGAACCTTCATCTACATTAACAAAATAAAAATCGGTAAAGTGCCATTTTTCCTTTTGATCTTTAATGAACAATTTAAATTCGTCATATCTACTAGCAGTACCTGTAGCATTAGAAATGTAATTTTCCCAACTTTTCATTAAACTTCTATAATCAGAAACTTTTTGTTGAAAAGTAGTATTTACCTGCTCGTATATTTCCTCAAGGTGACTTGCACTTTCAGAAAAAATTTGCTTTGTTGTAAAAAGAGAATAAATCACTATAGTAATACAAATTACAACAGCACAAAATGTAATAATAATTCCATCACGCAATTTCCTTTTGTTCATAACACCACCTTAAAAAGTTTACAATATTTATAATTAAAAAAATTCAACAATATTAAACAATCAAAACTAATAAATATCAATTGAATTTTAACATATTGCTATTTTTTTTCAAAACGATAATATTAAAAATTATTGATTTAAAAATATTTTCCTAGTAATAAATAGTTTTTTAAGTTAATTTATGCTATGCTTTATTTATGAATAAAATATTAGGATTAAAAAGTGGAACAGTAAAACTCGTTAAATATAACCCACTTTGGAAGGAAGAGTTTGAAAAAGAGAAAAAAGTGCTTTTTCATCTATTAAAAGATTTTGAAGTTGATATTCAACATATTGGTTCAACATCGATTATCGGTTGTGTGGCAAAACCTATTATTGACATTGCAATAGGAGTAAAAAGTCTAGATTATGGTAAATCACTTATCCCTATTCTTACCGCAAATGGATACTACTATGACGGAAAGGCTGATTATGGAATCCGATATTTTCTTAAAAAGTGTAATAATGATATAAGTACTCACTTTGTTCACATTGAAGATACAAATACAAGAATATGGCAAAATCATATTATATTTAGAGATTACTTAAATTCTCACCCAGAAAAAACAGATGAGTACTCAGCCCTTAAACTAGAACTTGAAAGGAAGTTTAAAGATAATAGAAAAGAATATACAAATAGAAAAGCCCCTTTCATAACAAATGTCATAGATAAAGCACTTAAAGAATGGAATATTAAAAAAGTAGGCAAAGATTATAAATTTTAATGAGGTGAAAAATGGACGAAAAGTTAAATAAAATAATAGAAGAACTAAAATCACGAATTCGTGATATGTTCTCAAATGACAAAAGTGGTCATAATATTGACCACCTTGAAAGAGTTATGAAAACTGCTGTATACATTGCAAAAAAAGAAGGCGGTAATATGAATGTTGTTGCTATCTCTGCTATTTTACACGATATTCATAGAATACTTGCTGATAAAGAAAGAACCTTTGTTTCCCCTAAAGACAGTCTTCCAACCATTAGAGAATTACTTAAAGATATTGATATTACAAGCGAAGAAAAGGAACATATTTGTTATGCGATTGAACATCACGAAGAATATTCCTTTGGTGGCGGAACTGTTACCGTTACCGATATTGAAAGCAAAATTCTTCAAGATGCTGACAATATCGATGCTGCTGGAGCCATAGGCATTGGAAGAACTTTCGCTTTTGGCGCTGCACATAATTGTCCTCAATATACTCCAGAAATCCCACTAGAGGAAGGAGAATATAATGAAGCAACCTTTGATGAAAGCACAATTCACCACTGCGTAAATAAACTAGCAAGACTTGATCAAACTATGAACACAAAAACAGGAAAAGAAATTTGCACTCAAAGATGTGAATTTATAAGACTTTTTGTAAATCAATATCTAAAGGAATACAACTGCTTAGATTAATATAATAAAAAAAACACCTCTAGGTGTTTTTTTATTCTACACTTTCAAGAAAAATTTTATCTTTAAAAGCCCCTCTTATTTCAACTTTACTAAGTCTTAAATTGTCAAACTCTTCTAAACTCTTTCCCTTTATTTCGACTAAAGCTCTAAGCACTTCTTCAATGTCAGCAAGTTCTTCAATCTCTCCACTTGCAAGATATTCCTCAACTTCTTCCTTAAGTTTGATATTAAGTTCCTTTAAATACTCCTCATCATTAAGTATTCTAATTTTTGCGTTTTTACCTTCGTTTTCCTGTATAACCTCAGGAATTTTATCTCTAACTAATTTATTATATAACCTCATTGTTTTCTCCCTATTTTATATACTTTGTATGAAGTAATTTAAGGTATTCTCCGTTTGCATCATTTGTAACAAGTTCTGGCAATACCTTCACCTCGTGCTTGCCATTTTTAACGGCCTCTATAACTATAAGTTTGACTTCACCCCTACCATTCTGCGTATAAAACATTCTTTTAGGTTCAAGAGAATGTTTTACTAAATTATATATAAGTTCTGCCGACCTATTTGCCGTATAAACTAAATAAAATCGACCGCCCGCTTTTAGCATTTTGCTTGTCTCTCTACATAGCAAATCAATAGGCAGTGTATTATCGTGCCTAGCCTTGTCACGAATAGAATTTGTATTTTTCCCGCTTGAAAGCATATATGGAGGATTAGAAAAAACACAATCAATACTGTTATTTGAGATAAATTTGTTAAAATTAACAATATTTTCATTAATTATTTCAATTTTTTCCTCTAAATTGTTTAGTTTTACATTTTTATCTGCGAGTTGTGCCATTTCCGGTTGAAGTTCAAAAGCGGTAATTTTTTTAAAACTATTTTTGGCAGAAAGCAAGATTGAAATTACTCCGCAACCTGCTCCTATTTCAACGCAAACATCCCTTTCTTTTAATCTTACAAAATTTGCAAGAATTACGCTATCAGAGGTAAAAGTATAATAATTTTTATTTTGAATTATCTTTAAACCTTTGCACTGCAAATCTTCAATTCTCTCACCCTCTTCTAGTAGCATTTCCCCTCACAATTTATTTTTTTGCTTTACTAAACTTAATTTGATCTAAGTCATATTCTTTAATTTCACTTGAACTTTCCGTTAAAAACTTAACTGAAACTTTTTTCTTAAGTAAATCGTTATACATAACAGTGCCTTCTCCATCTGGAGTATTTACATAACTATTAACTTTGGGCATAAGTTTAACAACTTCCTCATAATAAGGATTTTCATAAGCAAGACAACAAAGAAGTTTTCCACAAAGTCCACTTATGTTGTTTGGATTAAGTGAAAGACTTTGATTTTTTGCCATTTTAATTGATACGTGTTCATCAGTGCCAAAGCCTTGTTTGCAACAACACTCTTTTCCGCAACTTCCAATTCCACCAAGAATGCGTGTAGCATCACGAGGACCAATCTGTCTTAATTCAATTCTCACATTGTACTTATCAGCAAGTTTTTTTACGATTTCACGAAAGTCCACCCTATTTTCGGAGGTGAAATTTATAGTAAGTCTAGTAAAATTATAATTACACTCGACCGAAACAACCTTCATTTCAAGATTGTCACTCATTATAATAGACTTTACCTCACTATATAAGCCTTCTGCCTTTTTATAATTTTCCTCTGCCATACTTATATCGTCATCAGTTGCTTTCTTTACAACATTTTTAAGAGGTTCAACAAGGTTTTCAGCCTCAATCAAATAACTAGCTTTAGTTATCTTTACAAGGTCACGCCCTTTTTCAGTATCAACTATACAATAGTCTCCTACCTTTAAATCAATTCCATTAGGACTGAAAGAATATCCGTGAGCCCCGTTCCTAAATTTTGCTTCAACTACTTCTATTTGCATAAATACTTAACCTCCAAAATATTCAGTAAAAGATTTTCAATTACTAAAATAAAATTGCAATTATAACTAATTTCTTTTGCCGCCTTATCAATAAGTTTCCTTATCTCTACTATTGCTTTTACAGTATATTCTCTGCTTACTGGCAAAAGGCTTTGCTTGCAAAACTCAAGTTTAACTTTTCCGCCACTTTTTATTGCTAATAAATCTTCAAAAATCAAAGATAATATATTTATAATTAAATCAAACTCAGAAGAAAAATCAATCAGTGGCTTTGAGCAAACAAGCAATTCTTTACTAGATTTAAGTTTCGTAACAAGCGATAAAACACTATTAAATATAGTATCTAAATTTTGATTTTGACTTAACCTTTCTGCCTTACCAATATACCCCTCACTTAAAGCAGTAACCATTTGTAAATTATCTATATTTCCTATGCACTGTTCAATCTTATCTCTATCAAGCCTTCCAAGTTCAATCTTATTACAACGAGAACGAATCGTTGGAAGAACAAGATTGACATTTGAAGTAGTAAGAATAAAATAAACATTGCTTTGAGGCTCTTCCAAAGTTTTTAAAAGTTTATTTTGAGCCGCCTCCATACTTGCTTCAAAATTCTTAATAATAAAAACTTTCCTCTCAGAAAAGATTGGTTTTATAGCACTTTCTTCTACAATCTGTCCACTGTCTGCAACAAGCAATTTGTCTTTAATTGGAAAAACTTTTAAATCAGGATGTGTTGATGCCTTAACTTTTAAATAACTTTCAGATTTTTCTAATATCCCATTATTTAAGCCATTATTAAAAATCATACAAGACAAAAGCCTTGCAAACTCAAAAGAATAATCACTATCTTTTGAAATTAACATAATTGTTTTTGCAAGTTTTCCGCTCTCAAGTTCTCCCGCCAGCATTCTATATTCGCTCGAAGATGTAATTATCTCCTCTAATTTTTCTATCATATAGCAATAATAACATAAAAGCCTAGTCTTTGTAAAATAAATATAAAAGTTTGCAAAAATTGAAAAATGGTTAATGAATTTTTTATATAGTAACAAAAAAGCATACCGTAATGATATGCTTTTAAGACTACTCTCTTTCCCTATCCACTTCGATTTCATTATCATCTTTATCTACTATTCTAATATCAGCACCACTAAAAGTTTTAGTATTGTTTAAAAGATAATCTTTGACATCTTCTGCAGCACTAACATTATCGAACACATAAAGTCCATAATCTTCTACACTTTCCGGATAGGTCTTTCTCATTTTTAAGAAATAATATTTCCCTTTGCAAGGTTTTGCATCTTTAATAATTTCTTCTCGCATATAATAAACAAAACCCTTAAATTCCTGCAAACTTTCAAATACTGCAACAACTTTCATTTTACCCTTAAATAGTTTATCGTCAATAAAAGAATGTCCTATTCTATTATTTTTAGGTTCTTCATTTTCTTTATAAACCTTAAAAGGGTTACTTAAGTTTTCATATTTAATATACTTCATAAAACCTACTTTTATAGTGAACTTTCACTTTCATCTTCAATATTTATGCCGTCTTTATCCAAAACATCAACATTAATAAGTTCTTGTTCTTTTAAATATTTAGCACACTCTCTAGCAACTTCCTCGGTAGCACATAAACCTTGATTAATAAGACAAGTTTCATCGTGAGAGCTTAACACTCTTGTTTCAACTAAAGCAAAATATTTTTCTTTCATTAATTTTGCTTTATTCATCATTTTTACACGAAGATTACTTTGTTTATATCTAATATTTCGCTCTACGTTTTCTCTACAATTTTGTAAAACATAAGAAATTCCATAATTATAAATTTCTTCGTCACTAACCCCTGCTTGTAACCTTTTAGCTTCTTTTTCAACATCATATCTATTTCTAAGATGCTCATAATTTATAAACTCATCAACAGTTTCAAATACTGGAACTTTAGTATCATTATAATATCCAAGTTCACTTTTTAAATCTTTTGATAAAACATATTTCATAGTTATTTCCTCCATTATCACTGATACAATCAGTATACAATATAAAAGAATAAAAATCAATATAAAAATAAGAAAAAAAAGGCTATGTTAAGCCTCTTTTTTCTTGTCCTTACTCTTTTTAACCACATAAACAACAGCCTTATATATTTCACTAAAGATAAACATTGCAGCAGAGAAACCAAAAACAATTCCCCATTGAGTGCCAGTAAGTGCAACAAGCGATAGCAGATTTTTAAGTGGAGTAAATGCAAACAGAGCAAGCAGAGCAAAACAGAATGCAATAGCTAATAAGAAATATGGGTTCTTATGTGGTTTAGATTTATAGAATGGAGCATTCGTTCTCATCGAAGTCAAATAGAACATTTGTACAATGTTAAGAGTATAGAATGCCATAGTAACAGCAACTGTATCACTAAACATTTTTATTCCAAGAGCATAAACAGCAACAACCAAAGCAGTTTGCAGTACGCCTAAAATAACAATAGAAGTACCAATACCATTCGAGAAAAGACCTTTATTTTTATCACGAGGTGGCTGTTCCATCAGATTTGCTTCTGGCTGTTCAACACCAAGAGCAATAGCAGGAAGCGAGTCGGTAATTAAGTTTACAAACAATATTTGAACTGGAAATAAGAATATATTTTTAGGGAAAATGATAGTGACAAGGAATAATGATAGAAGTTCGGCAAGGTTTGCAGAGAATAAGAATTTAACCGTCTTTTGGATGTTTCCATAAATCTTCCTTCCCTCTTCAACCGCAACAACAATAGTTGCAAAATTGTCATCAGTGACAATAATATCAGAAACCTCTTTAGCAACATCTGTTCCAGTCTTACCCATTCCAATACCAATACTTGCTCTCTTTAAACTTGGTGCGTCATTGACACCGTCACCAGTCATTGCAACAACCTTTCCCGCCCTCTTAAATGCTTCAACAATGCGGACCTTGTCTTCAGGGCTGACTCTTGCAAATACCGAACATTTTTTAATTCTCTCATCAAGTTCTTCATCACTCATTTTGGAGAGTTGTTCACCTGTAATAACTTCATCCATAGACTTTGCAAGTCCAATTTCTTTTGCTACCGCAAGGGCAGTATTACTATAATCACCTGTAATCATAACAGGACGCATACCTGCACGTTTACATTTTTTAACTGCAGCCTTAATTTCCTTTCTTGGTGGATCAATCATACCCATAAGGCCTAGGAAAACAAGCCCTTCTTCTTCAAGCCTATCTCCATCATTATAAGATTTAAAGGCAAAGCCCATAACTCTCAATGCCCTTCCACTCATTTCTTCGTTTGCAGAAATAATATTTTGTCTATCTTTTTCAGTGATAGAAACTACCTTTCCGTCTTTCATTATATGACTACATCTTGCAAGTAGAAGATCAGGTGCACCTTTTGTAAACATTGTCTTTCCCTCATAATCACAAAGTACTGACATAAGTTTTCTATTAGAATCAAAAGGAATTTCATCAAGTCTTTTATAATCATTATCAAGATTAAATTTGTCAAGATTTAAAGTTCTGCCAAGTTCGGTAAGAGCAATCTCTGTTGGGTCTCCAAGTATCTTTCCATTTGAAAGATTTGTATCATTACATAAAACCCCAGCAATAACCATCTTCTTCCCAATTTCATCAAGCCTAAATTTATTATTTTGAGTATTTCCATTAAAATACATTGATGTAACTGTCATTTTGTTTTCAGTAATAGTACCTGTTTTATCAGAACATATAACTTCACAACAACCAAGTGTTTCAACTGAATGCATACGCCTAACTATCGCTCTTTGCTTTGCAAGTCTTGCCACACCTAAACTCATAATAATAGTTATGACCGCTGGCATACTTTCAGGTATTGCCGCAACAGAAATTGCAACCGCTGTTAAGAAAGCATCCATTACATTAAGCGGAGAAATACATATTTCAATTATGAATGTAACAACCGCAATTCCAAGAACAAGATAAGTTAAAAGTCTACCTACATCTTTAATTGATTTTTGAAGAGGAGTCATTTCCTTGTTTGTTTCAGTGATAACCTTTGCAATCTTACCAAATTCGGTATCACTTCCAAGAGAAACTACGACACCCATACCCCTTCCGACATTGACAGTTGAGCCTTTGTAAGCCATATTCTTACGCTCGCCTAGTGCTACATCTTCTTTATAAATGTTTTCAGCGTGTTTTTCAACATCTAAACTCTCACCAGTCAAAGAGGATTCATTTATTTTAAGTTGGTGACTTTCAATAAGTCTAAGGTCTGCTGGAACGATTGTTCCTGCCTCAAGCATAACTATATCACCAGCTACCAAATCCTTTGTGTTAATTTTGACGATGTTCCCATCTCTCATTACATAGCACTCAGGTTGAGTAAGTTTATTTAGTGCTTCTAGCGATTTTTCAGCCTTATACTCTTGAACCACTCCAAAAACGGCATTCATAAGAACAATAAATAAAATTATTAGACCGTCAACAATTTCACTCATAGTTTTTTCAACAATACCAATGACTATTGATACCGCAGCCGCCACCAATAAAATGATAATCATTAAATCAGCAAACTGCTCAAAGAACCTGCTAACTATTCCGTGCTTTTTAGGTTTTTCGTCGGCATCACTTTTTGTTCTAGCCCTCTCAATAACTTCCTTTTCACTTAAACCTTTAGTAGTAACATTAAAATCTATCAAGGTTTGCTCAATGCTTTTATTATGATAACTTTTCACAATTACTCCCTTTTAAATTAGTATATATTTTATCACATTTATTATGTTTTGTCATTTCCTTTTTCAATATTTACCATAAAAATATAGCAGAAACTATCGCGAGTACTATTAAATAATAGGCAAAATATTTAAAATTGAGTTTTTTAGTGAGATTAAGCATAAATTTTATCGTTAGTATTCCAGCAATAAAAGCAACGATAAATGAAAAAGCAAGTCCAAGCCAGTTGACAGAAATAGGTTCTTTATAGATAAAGATTTTTACTATTTCCAAAATGAGCGAGCCTACAACAATCGGCAAACTAATTAAAAATGAAAATCTTGTACTTTCCTCTTTGCTTGCTCCACTAATCATTCCTGCTGTAATGGTAGTACCAGACCTAGAAAGCCCAGGAAAAATCGCAAAACCTTGGGCTAGTCCAATTATGCTAGCCCTCTTAAAATTAACTTTTCCATCATTACGATTAAGTTTTTGTGAAACAAATAAAAGAATAGCACTAAGAAGAAAAGATATAGGTAAAAATGCACCTTCAAATGAAGCAGAGATAAGTGGCATTAAAACAATCGTTACAACACAGGTAATTATTGTTGTTATTACAATACTCATTGCTTCTTTTGAAAATGGGTGGCGGATTAAATAAAATACCTCTTTCCTCATTACTATAACAAGTGAAAGAAGAGTTGCAATATGCAAAACTATGCTCACAAATAAACTATCACTTACACCAAATAATCTTGATAAAAGCACCAAGTGACCACTTGATGAAATAGGCAAAAATTCACATAATCCTTGAACAAGACCTAGTAATAGTAAAATTAAAATCGACAACTTCTCACCTTTATCAGCCAAAAAGGCTGTCCTAAATTAATATACAGCCTTCCAAACTAGATTATTACAAAATACAAAATCTTTCCCTTTTAATTAGTTATTTTATTAATAAATATATATTTAATATTAATAATAAAAATCTTTATTATATTCAACTTACATATTTTCGGATAAGTTGATTATTGTTTTCATTTTTCGCTTGGCATAATCATAAGCAATTTTAGTACCACTTTTTGGTTGATAATAACATAATTTACTTTTTGAAAATTTTTTTAATTTAGGCTCGTAATTTTCATCATAATAAAATACACAAAAATCACTATTATCTATCATCGCCTTGTTTCTTTCTACATAACTTGCTTTTCCAGCAACATATTTTGCTTTATGCTCAAACTCTTCTTCAACCCCAAGCAAATAAACATCCTTTTTTAGTATATGAGAATACATCTTTTCCCATTTAAGTCTTTCACTTTCTAATACATAAGTTTCGTTTTTACAAGTGTAAGCAACCCTTTTTATATCAGGATACTTTTCTTTTAACTCAGTAACAACCAAATGACATAATGAGTCAAATTCACTTTGCCTGCCAAATAAGAAAGTTAATACCCCATAATTAACAATCAAATCTTCAACAACCTCACTGACTTTCGCTTTAAGTTCTTCACCACCCTTAATCTCTCTATGACCAAAGAATGAACATATTTTTTCTCCTCTCATACTTATCTCCTATTAAAACTTTTTCTAATTATATTATATGGCATCAAATTAGGCAGTTGCAAGCAAAATGGCTCCAAATTAGGAAATAATAAAGATATATTTTAAGGATTGAAGAAATGTCTAATTTTATATCTGAGGTAAAAGAGGTTTTAGAAGAAAAAAGCTTGTCAATACAAAATATGTTTGATGATGGCATTATTTCAGAAAATACTTTTTATAAATATAAACATCGTTATCCAAGTTTAAAAACTTTGATAAAAGTTGCAAATTATCTTTGCGTTACTGTAGATTATTTATTTGAAATGAGCAATGAAAATAATTTTAAGCCTTATAGTTTAGAACAAAAGAATTTGTATGCAAACATTATTAGTCTTATTGAAAATTCGGGTATTTCACAAAGAAAGTTTAGTAAAGACTTACATTATTCAAGAGTGAACTTGCTTCGTTGGAAAAAAGGTATGCATCCAAGTGTACAAACCCTAATTGAAATTTCTAAATATTTTAACTACCCTATTAATGATTTATTAGATAAAGAATAAAAAGGAAAAAATTTTATGACAAAAATCACTTATGACGACATTATAAAAAGAATTGGTTATTTCCGAACAAAAGCAAATTTATCTATGAGAGAAGCAAGTTTGAGATTAGGTTATAATCCTCAATTTATGTCAACTATAGAAAATAAAAGTATTGAATTGAAAGTTAAAACTCTTTTAGATTTTTGCGATATGGTAGACATCACTTTGCAAGATTTTGTTTATTTGGGTGACAGTTATAATAAAGAAAATAAAGATGTTTTAGACTTATTTAACAAACTTTCAACAGACAGCAAACAAACTATTTTGGACTTAATGAAAAAACTAAAATAAGTTTTTATCTTAAGAGGTATTATAATGAGTAATAAAAATTTATCAATGAATGAAACTATGAAAAAAGAAGTTTCGCCTAATCAAAAATTTTTAATTGATAGACTTGGTATGATGAGAATTAGAGCAGGTCTTTCTGCGCGAGAATTATCAGGAAGAATAGACAGGTCTAAAGCATATATCTCTAAATTTGAGGGTGGAGAGTTGACTTTACCTTCAGAGGTTTTATTAGATGCGATCATAAATTGTGGTTCTACTCCTGAAGAATTTTTCTTTGAAGATATTGCTAATTATAAGGAAGCAAAAGAAATCTTTGAACTTTATAAAAAGTTAAGTGAAGAAAATAAACTGAGAGTTAAAGATTTAATGAAAAATTTAAAATAAACTTTTATATATCGATAAAATTATAAGGAATTTCTATGAAATTAAATAAAGCATTTGCATTAAGAGTTAGAGAAATATTGAAAGAAAAGAAAATAACACAATACAAACTAGCACAAGAAACTGGTCTATATCATAGTACTATGACAGATATTTTAAATTGTAAATATGAAACACCAAACTTTAGAAATATGGCACTTATTATCAGAGCATTAGGAATGACAATGACAGAATTTTTTGATAGCGAACTTTTTGATTTCGAAAAATTAGAAATAAAAGAAAAATAAAACTTTGCTTATAGTTAGAGGTATTTAAATGGTCAATATAAACTTAACAAAAGAAGAAATTTTAAATAGAATAGGTTATTTTAGAAATCTTAGAAACATATCGGCTTATAAATTGGGTTTAGAGTTGGGACATTCAAAAACTTATTTTTATAGAGTTGAAAGTGGTGAAATAGCACTTACACTTGATATGCTTTTAGATATTTTGGATATTTTACAGGTTACCACAACAGAATTCTTTTGCCCTTCTTTAAAAGACGATGACAAAATTTTACTTGAAATGATTAACAATTTATCGCCCGAAAATAAACAAACCATTTTAGACCTCGTTAAAAAATTAAAATAAAATAGCACTAGATTAAACCTAATGCTATTTTTTTTATTTAATTAAATTCAACTAAAACTTTTGCTTCAATTTCAACTTTGCCTACCATATCGCTTGCTGAATAATCCTCAGCATAACTTCTATAAAGACAGTTATGAGAATAAACATATTCTTCTTTGATACTTACAATTTTTAGGTCATTTCTAGATAAAAGCTTTTCTGCCTTTGTTTTTGCATTATCGACTGCACTTGAAAGAGCATTGTTATATTCTTCTTCAATATTAGAAACTTCATATACTACATCACATATTTGAGTTACACCCTCTTCAGTCATAGCACTAACATAATCTTTAATTTTATCAAGAGATTTTACATTTACGCAAAATGAAATTGTAGAACGATATCCTATTATATTTCTACCACAGCCATAGTCATAATTTGGATAACAATTAAAATGGTTGAGAATGATATCTTTCTCATCAACTCCAAGTTCCTTTAATTTTGCTATGACCTTATTAAAAGTTTGAAAATTTTCTTCCTTTGATTTTGACATATCGTTGTTAAGAGTTTCGATAGAGGCACAAATCTTTGCGATGTCTGGTGAAAGACTAATCTTTGAACTACCAAAAACTAATATAGAAACCTCTTCTGGTTTAACTTCTTCTATAGCTTTTTCAGTATTGTCTAATTGATTACTATTTGTAGCATATTGATTATTTTTTGATGCCTCAACAGAAAATTCTTTGTCGATTTCGTCTTCCTCATACTCAATAACCTCAGCATAAGACATTTCCTTAACATCAATGCGTTTATTATCAACTTCCCCTTTTACTCCGCTCACTAAAAGTAGACTTGCAAGCACAATTAAAACAAATGATAACAAATATTTTTTAATCTTCATATTAACCTCCACATTTATCTTGCTTAAAATATTTCAAATTATTTTAAATTTATAAAAACAGACATAATTCAACAATAAAACATCAAAAAATTTGCATTTTTAAGAAAATATCAAGTATTTTCCTCCTGTTTTGTTAAAAATCGCGAAGCAATGACTTTGAAATAATTAATCGCAATAGGCAGTGATAGCACAAAATAAATTCCCCCTCCAAGCACAACAGCAATAAATAAACCTAGATATCCCCCAACTACAGATAAGAGAATTTTGACCACCATATACATAATTATTACCGAAAGCAATGGTAAAACAACATCAAAAAATGGAAGTGATATAAGATGTCCAAGTTTTATAAGTACACAAATAGAAACAATAAGCGCTAAGACAATATTTGATAGTGCTATAGAGTAAATAGATATTTCTGAAAGCGGAGCAGTAATAAATAGAAAAGTAAGTTTTCCCACACCTCCAATAATATTGAAAATCATAGAATAACTATAATAACCATTTGCCTGAAGAAGTGAAATCAAAAACTGCATAATTGCGGTTAGTATTATAGAAATACCACTAAGCAGGGTAAGTTGAATGGCAATCTTCATATATTTTTGAACAAATCCAGCATAAAGAATAGGATAAAGTTCTCCTGCTATTGACATTATACCAACTACAAGTGGAAGTAAAATATACCACATCGCAAGAAAAGATTTTCTAACAAGAGCCCTTTGTCCTTCCGTTTCGCCCGTTGACGCAAGTCTTGAAAGATTGGGTAAAAGCGAAACCGCAACTGCAACCGATATAATTAATGGGAAGTTGAGTATAGCACCTACTACCCCGGTTTGCAGTCCATAAAGAGATGTTGCAACTTCACGAGTTAACCCAGACTTTAATAGAAGCGTAATTATAAATAGCGATTCAACAGCGTGAGAAAATGGTATAACAATACCGCCAAAAGTTAATGGAAGTGATGCATTAAAAAATTCCTTTTTACCTTCCTTTCCGAACTCAAGTTTTCCGATATGAAAACTTGTCCATCCAAGATAGATTGATGCAAGTACTTCACTAATGACTATACCAAGAAAAGCACCAAATACACCCTTTTCAATTCCATCCTTTCCAAGCCAAAAGGCAAAAACTAGACCAAAAGCAAACTTTGAAACCTGTTCAATAATTTGGCTTACTGCAGTTGGCGTCATATTGCTATACCCTTGAATAAGACCTCTCATAACTCCAACAAAAGCACCAAGTGGCAAAATAAGAGCAATAAGAAGATAAGAGTTCGCTCCACCTGCTATGCCTTGAATAGAAGCAATTTGTTTTGAAAAGAACAGAAAGAAAAGAGAAATACAAAGGCTAAAAGAAATACTAAAAATAACACCATATCTGAGGTATGAGCCGATAATCTTATTATCGCCTCTTGCTCTTGCACTGGAAATAAGTTTAGAAAGAGCATTTGTTACACCTCCAGAAACAAAAACTAAAGCAAGCGAATATATTGACATTATCATTTGAAAAATGCCAATCCCCTCCATACCGACAATATTTGTAAGCGGAAGCCTAAACAGTCCGCCAAAAAATTTGCAGATAATTCCACTTACAACTAAAACAAAAGCACCTTTACCGACATTATTTTTCATACGATTATTGTGTCAAAAGGAAATAAAACTATTCAAAATAAAATCACCTCTTTAATTGTTTTATTTAATAACCCATTTTTCTTGACAAAAACTTTTAAAATAATTAAAATTTATCCTTGCGTTAAAGGAAAAGTTATGAACGAAACAAAAGATATTAATTTTTGGACTAAAATGAAAAACGTTATTGTTAAAGCGTGGAACGCAACTAAAAATTGGACTATTAAGGTTTGGAAGTATTTTACTCTATATGAAAAACTGTGGTTTTTATCAATAACCATACTTGCCTTTGTCTTTGCATTTGTTTTTCCTGAAGAAGATATTGGAGGAGTTAATGGCAAAGTTATAATGGTACTTTACCTTGTTGATATCTTTAGCAATATTCTTTGCGAACTTCTTATATCAAAACAATCTAAATACAATTTCTTAGTTTCGCTAATAGTTGAATTTACTGAAATTGCTATTTGTATAGTTTGTGCTTATAGATTTGCAACAATGGCAGCTACTATATTCTTCTGGATACCTGTGGATATTATTAGCTTTATAATGTGGCATAGGCACCCTGATAAAAAGGAAGCCGAAATTACCGAAGTAAGAAAGCTTAAAGGCTGGCAAGAGGTAGCCGTTATTGCAGGAATTGTTGTTTGGACTGTGGTTGTCGGAACTCTTCTCACCCTTATTGATACAGAGGCAGGAATTTTATCTAACTCTCCTAAACTTGAAAAAGCAGTATGTTATATTGATGCCTGTGCTAGTGCGGTTGGTATTGCAAATGGATTATTTATCTTGTTTAGATATCAAGAACAATGGATAGCTTGGTATATCTGCACTTTTCTAGAAATAGCAATAAATATTATGGCAGGACAATGGGTACTTCTTGTGTTAAAGGCAGGCTACTTAACAAATACCACTTATGGTTATATTAAATGGAACAAGTACATAAAAGAACATAAAAATGTTTCTCAATCACCAGAAAATAGTACAAAAGAAGAAAATAACGATGATGAGAAAATAGAAAAAGATATATTATCTCCTTCCTCACAAAACGAAGAAACAAAGATAGAAATAGTTGACAACCAAAACACAAATTTAGATAAGCCTAAGGATGATACATAAAAAAATGCAAGATTGCTCTTGCATTTTTTGTTTTAATTAAGCGCTATTGACTGCTCATTTTCACAAATCTTTTTAATTTGTCCATTTTCAATTATATAAGTTTCACCAAATGCGAAATGTCTATCATCATCTAGGAATATATAACTCCCTTGAGGAAGGGCATAGAATTTTCTACCTCTGCTATTTGGAATAAAATATTTATTAACTAAATCTATCCCCACATCAAACTCGTATCCATTTTTATCTAAATTAAAATGCGGAATGATGACATACTCATAATACCCAAGTCCCTTTAAAAATCTCTTTTTAAACTTTTCAATCGTCTTTTCAGGAAATGCGTAAACAACGCTTCCTAAATTCATCGCCCCTGCACTCTTTCCTGCAACTACCGCCTTTGAATTTTTTATATTTTCTTTGAACCTAATCTTCTTTAAAAACTTAAGTTGCCCTGGAAGAGTTCCGCCCTGAAGATAGATAAAACCTGCTTTTTCGATGAGTGATTTTGCATCCTTTTGACTTCTTTTATCAAGAACAAAATATTCTTTAAAAGGATAACCGCCGTCTATCAAGGCATCAAAAATCATCTTTGCACTTTTATCATTAGCCTCATAAGCGCGTTTATTATTACATATAAATAGGAAGCTGTCGTAGCTAGAAATGCTTTTGGTTAAGTTTTCAGCAAAACTATTATTTTTGTCAATTTCGCTTTTTATCTTTATCCCATTTTCATATATGCTCATTATACTTTCACTAAGTAAAAATATCTTCATTTTAACCCCTTTTATTAATGCAAATCTTTTGGAATTTTTATCGCAAGAGAATGATTTGAATAATCCTTATCTTCAGTAACCTCTTTTACAACTTCCACAAATTCAGGGAATTTAATTTCCTGGTCTTCACTCGTAAGTTCTATTTCCATAATAGCATTTTCCTTTGCAAAAGGGTAAATATCTATCTCAAAATATTGACCATTTTGCATAAGACAATATCTATCCTTTCTAATAGGTTTTAAATCAGGGTCTGCATTTGCAATATAGGTTAGATATTGTCTTTCATTGATACGTTTTTCAAATTCTACACGTTTAATAGGAGAAATTTGTCTTTTTGTCGTAAGAGTGTATATATAACTACCATTAAGTCCACGTTGTCTTACTCTTGTTTCATCACCTTCATCACTAATAAGGTATGTTTGCAAGATGTTAACTTTCTTGCAGTTCGGTAATTTCTCAAGTTTTTTAAGATCAGGCTTTTTAATAAGAAATTTACGTTCAATTTCAAAAGGAGTTGGTTCTCCGAGTAAAGAACAAATTTCCTTTATAAGTCTTGCCATTTTCCCTTCAAAATCTGTTGAGTTGTCAATAACTCTAAAATGTGGATGACCTGTCCAACAGTTAATTATTATATCATCAACCTCTCTTGCTTCTTCTGCTGTTTCTCGTCTTGCGGCATTGTTTGCCTTAGTATAACATTCTTCTACACCTTTTGCACAAGTCACAAGATGAAAAACGCCATCATAATCATCACGAAGTTTTATATAATCCTCACCTATATCACTCAGTATTTTATCAAACTCCTCTTTGGTAACATAGGCACTGCAATCCATAATTCCTCTATCACAAACAAGTAAAATCTTATCGTCAGGAAGAGATCTGCAACTTTCCTCATAAAGCCTTTCCTTAAGAATTTGCAATTTAACGATTGGAATTTCAAAAAGGTAACCATCATTATTATAGGCAGGATACGATAGACCATTTAAAGTGAGTTCTGTTGCAGACTCATTAATTATAACTACCTTATATCCAAGTTTGCTCATTTCCTTTTCAATACAGCTAAGTCCAGTAGACTTACCACCGCAAGGACCACCAGTAAGTACTATTTTTGTGATTTTTTTATCCATAGATTCCCCTTTTTAATATTTTTCCATTAAAATTGCTTGGGCTAACTGCTCAAGCAATTTTGTTTTATTCAAGTTCTATATCATCATTTTTTGCATCAAGTAATGATTGTGCATCTTTAAGAATTTCAGCACTACTTACATAAATTGTTTTTCCATTAGGCGCTGTAAAATTAGGATTGTCAAATATAACATAAATACAATTTACATCGTGATAGTCGCCACCACGAGGGAAACCATAATCCTCACCATCCGTAAATATTATTTTATTAATTTTGGGATCCTTTGTGAATGCTTGAACAGCACTATCAATATTAGTACCGCCTCGCCCAACAAAATGATAATAATCAATATCGTGTGCAGTTTTAATTTCTGTAAATCCGTGGAAACAGTCATCAAAACATCCAATTCTAAGTCGAGTTTCCTTTGGTCCACCTTCTTTACCATAAGCTTGTTTAAGAAGTGCTTTTACCTGACGAAGAAAGCCTCTTAAAAGAGCATCATTAATACTGCAACTGGTATCAACAATAACTTCGGTTGATGGCTGGTCATAATTTTCAAGTCTTTCAATTCTTGCACTATATCCGTTATCTCTATTAGAACGGCGATAACTCCATCTATATTCAGTCTTTTCAAATGATTTCTTTAAAAGAGTTTTCCAAGAAATTATAGGTTTTTCTTCCCCAAGTTCTCCAAACTCACCTTCTACATTTCCTCCTGGGCCACCTTCACTACCACCTTGAAAAGAACGCTCTCTTATTTTCTTTCTTCCTTTATCCGCAAGTTTTTTCCTAAGTTCCTTATTTAAATCAGCAAATTCTTTTTCAAGTTTCTCCATTTCAGCATCTAAATTTTGTTGTTGCTGACCCGAAGAATTCTCACTCTCAGAATCATCGTCATCCTGATCATTTTCTTCATTTGAACTCTTATCTTTCTTGTCGTCTTTTCTTTTATCTCTTTCAGCATTATTTTTGTTTTCATTTTGGCTATCTTCATTATTTTCACCATCTTCATTGTTTTCGCCGTCAGAGTTTTGTTCTCCTTTTTCGCCATCTTCACTTTCTTGATTATTACGATTATTTTTAACATCACTAGGAGAGTTCTTCTTTATACCTTCTTTTCTAAAATTATCTTTTTCTTGGTCATAACTTTCTTTATCAGGATTGCTTTCACCATCACCGTCATTTTCTTGATTATTTTGTTCTTGCTCTTCTGGCTTTTTATCCTGTTTTTTCTTTTCTTGTTCCTGTTTCTTTTTCTCTTCTTGTTGTTTTTTCTTCTTCTCAGCTTCCTGTCTTTTCTTCTCTTGCTCTTGTTTTCTCTTCTCTTCTTCTTTCTTGTGTCTTTCAAAAGCCTTTTCCCACATACTATGGTTTTCAGGAGTTGGTTGATCATCTTGCTCGTCACCAAATCCATCATTAGGCTCATTTGCTAAATTGTCTTGATCTTGACTATCCTCCTGTCCTTGCCCTCTTTGTTGATCATTTCGCTGATTAGAATTTTGATTGCCATTACCGCCATTTTGATTTTGGCTACTATCTTGTTGATCTGCCCCACTAGAGCCAGAACCACTTTGATTTTGAGATGATTGACCTTGTTGTCCATTTTGTTGTTGTGACTGTCCCTGACCATTTTGCTGTTGAGACTGAGGTTGATTATTTTGAGATTGACCACCTGATTGCTGCTGACTTTGCTGTTGTTGTCCTTGACCAGAACTATTTTGTTGCTGATTTTTAGACTGCCCTTGGCCTTGACCGCTTTGTTGTTGTTTATCTGACTGTCCTTGACCAGAACTGCCCTGTTGTTGCTGTGATTGTCCCTCTCCCTGATTTTGTTGTTGTTTATTTGATTTCCCCTGTCCTTGCTTTTGTTGTTGCTGACCATTTTGACCTTGCTGTTGTTGTCTAGCTTTTTTAGCCGCATATAATTTTTGATACATATCTTCAGCAGACTTATTAATAGCGTCAGGCATATTAACAAAACCAGGTTTAATATCAAGACCTTCATTCTTAAGAATTTGGTTAATAACAGCGTCAGTGGCTTGGTTCCAAGTAGCCATATCTTTCATAGTACCATCTGGATTTTGTAATCTATCAATATGCCTAAAAGCAACGTGCATAGTTTCGTGAGATATAGCAAAGACTCTTTCATCATAAGTAAGTCTATGCAAAAAGTCTGGATTAAAATAAACTGTATCGCCGTCAGTTTCTGCAGTAGGAACTGATTTAGACATTTTCATTTTTAGTCCAGAAGCAGTAGTTCCAAGTGAAGGGAACTTTCTAAGCATAGCTCTTTTAAGGTCTTCGAGTTCTTCATTTTTGCCGTTAAATAATCCCATAATAAACCGCCTTTCTCGTATATAAAAAATATACCAAATAAATAACTAAAGAAATCACACTCTATCAAGCAGTATAATAAAGACAAAGTGAAAGTATCTCATTATTTATTTTAGCACGATTTCCCTTATTAATCAAGATGACAATTTGTAAATTTTGAGGAAGTTTATATCCATTTAGAGCTTTTGTGTCTAGAATAGCACTAAATTTAACTTGTTCGTCCATAGAAATCTTATCAAGTCCAGAAATAACAAGTAAATTAACCTTTTCATCTTTTTTTGCATCAAGTGATTTAACCCAGTTAGGTTTAATAAGTCCTTTGGCATCATTTATAATACCAAGTTTTGCAGAAGGAGTTTTTGCAGGAAGAAAAGTTGCATTGAGAAAATCCTCTTCCTTTATATCCCCCTCAATTATGATAGGCCAATCTTTATTGCTTTTCAATAAACCATTTAATTTCTTTTTCAAATTTTCGTCCACTATAAACCTCCCCAAATGTAACTTTAAATATTCAAAAATATGATACCATAAAAAAAACAGAATGTCAAAGTTTATTGTTCATTCTGTTTAAATAAATTCACCTTTATATTATGGAGTAATACGCTCAGGACTACGGAAAATAAACATAGTTTCCTTTAAAGATGGAAGTTCAAGTAAATTCAAAATCATTCTATCAAGCCCGATTGCAAAACCACCGTGTGGAGGACAACCATATTTGAAGAATTGAAGATAAAATTCAACATCTTTATCAAGTCCCTTTTCTTCTGCTTGTCGTTTAAGAATTTCATATCTATGTTCTCTTTGAGCACCTGTTGTAATTTCAACTCCTTTCCAAATAAGGTCATATCCTTGTGGAATTCCGTCTTTACGAAGATGATAGAATGCACGCTTGCTTGCACCATAATCAGTTACAAACAAAAATTCGTGACCATACACATCTTGAGCATATTGACGACAAAGCCTTTCACCTTCAGTTGAAAGGTCATCTTTCTCTTCTTCGCATTTATAGCCATAACGCTTTTCAAGTTCATCGTAAAGATCTGCAAGTCTAATGCGCGGAAAAGGAAGAGTAGGCACAACAACTTCAACTCCAAAGACCTCTTTTATTTCATCACCATATCTTTCCTTTACCTTTCTAAGAGCATATTCAAGCATTTCCTCTTCAAGTTTCATTACATCTTCATAACTATCTATCCAAGAAAACTCAAGGTCAAAACTAGTAAATTCAGTAGTATGCTTTCTAGTATGAGATTTTTCAGCACGGAAAACTGGAGCAACTTCATAAACTCTGCCAAAACCACCTGCTTGAGCCATTTGTTTGTAGAACTGTGGACTTTGAGCAAGATATGCCTTATCATCAAAATATTTTACTTCAAAAACCTCTGAACCACTTTCAGAAGCAGTAGCAATAAGTTTTGGAGTGTGAATTTCAACAAATTCTCTTTCATTCAAAAATTCTCTCATAGAATTGTTAAGTAGAGTTTCCACTTTAAATAAGAGTAAGTTTTTGTCCTGTCTTAAGTCAAGCCAACGATAGTCAAGTCTTTGGTCAATACTGCTTTCTGGTCCAATAGGATAGGCTTCTGCAGTAGAAGTAACCTCTACCTTTTCAGCAAGAACTTCCTGTCCTCCAAGTTTTACATATTCGCTTTTTACAAGATTGCCTTCTACAATAACTGTTGCCCCTGTAAGAAGATGAGAGAAAACCTCTCCAACTTCTGGATGTTCTACCTTATCAACAGTAACTTGAATTTTACCTGAAAAGTCTTTAAGTACTATAAATTGAATGTTCTTCTTATCGCGAACAACATCTATCATACCCTGAAAACGCACTGCTCCTTCTTTTAAATTTGAAATTTGTGTAGTCATTTTTGCCTCCTTTAGTTTGGGGCTATACACAAAAAAACGCCCCAATGTAAAAATTACATTAGGACGAATTAATTATCCGCGGTGCCACCTAACTTGCTCAAGCGAGCCTCTTTAAAATTAAAGTTGTCAAACTCCAAAGTGTCCTTCATTTCAACTTGCATAGCAGTTTCCACCCTCCTGCCTCTCTGGAAAACAAAGTATAAAACTACTCTCTTTTTCATCGTTTTCAAGAAAATTTTACTCATTTTTCATCTGTTTGTCAATAAAAATGCAAAATTTATTTTGTTTACTTTAAAATTTAAAAATATATATTAAAGTTTCAATTTTTATAAATTAACCATTTTTGACAAAAAAAGCGTCCAATTTAGACGCTTTTTGTTAAGATTTAACATATCCTAGGTTAATTATATCACTTTCAGTAAGTTTCTTTCCACCTATTCCAAGCCA